>JBBRUB010000389.1:0-4626 GCA_038248175.1 Cytophagales bacterium
GCAGGTTGGGACTACGGTTGCTGACCCGGTACCCACGTGCCTCCATCTGATGCCGGATAGCGTCCTGAATGTCGGAGCAGAGCAGGGTTGAATCGACAAACTCGCATTCGAGAAAATTGAACGATTCATAGTTCTTGAAGTGGCCTTCGTAGCTATAGTCGTGTTCAACAAACAACCGACTCGGCGAACAGCCCGCCATCGCAACGACGGCCAGTGCAAACAGGGTACCGATTAACTTCTTCATACTTCGTTCGTAAAAAGGATCAAATGGATAATTTTAGAGTAAGTAGGGAGGTGGTTTATGATCAGACTAACTCAAATATAATGGCTTATGTTCGGCAAACAAACCCGTCACGCCCAAAAACTATTGGTTAATTACCTGATCGGCCAAATATCCGCTTTATAACTCATCTTTTAAGTCTTTAGTTGGCTAATCCACTGTAAAACAGCAGGCCCCGTCGCATCTCGGCCATGGTTACCGGCACGTCGAATGTGCAGCTGCCCGGTCCGTCGAGCAACGACATCAACACCTGATTATCCCGATTTTTCTTGTCCTGCTTTGTCAGTTTCAGAATTGGTTCAATGTCGGTTTCACTTAGTCGTGCATTGCCATATACGGAAAACAGATAGTCTTCGATTTGCGTCAGCAGCGTCTGGTCAACCATATTTTTCTGGAAGGCCATAAAGGCTTCGGCCACCATTCCCACAGCAATGGCTTCGCCGTGCAGCAGCCGTTTACGGGGCATACTAAGAAAGTAAGTCTCCACGGCATGGCCCAGCGTATGGCCGAAGTTCAGAATCTTACGCAGTCCTTTCTCGGTGGGGTCCTGCGCTACCACGCGCTGCTTCACGGCTACCGAATGCGCGACCAGCGCGGGCCAGTCCTGTTCGTCCAGGTCGCGCACCCGGATTGTGTTCCACATCACAGCATCGGCAATCAGGCAGTGCTTGATGATTTCGGCAAAGCCGGAGCGCAGCTCCCGTTCGGGCAGGGTGCTAAGAAACGATGGGTCGATAAAAACGGCGTTGGGTTGCTGAAATACGCCGATGTGGTTTTTCAGCCCGTTGAAGTCGATGCCGAGTTTACCGCCCACACTGGCATCGACCTGCGCCAGCAGTGTAGTAGGCAGTTGGGCAAAGGCAATACCCCGTTTGTAGGTAGCCGCGCAAAAGCCGCCCATATCGCCAATGACGCCCCCGCCAAGGTTCAGTACCAGCGCGTGCCGGTCGAAGCCCGCGCGGGTAAAGGCGTCCCAGATCAGTTCGCAGGTGGCAATGTGTTTTTGTTCTTCGCCCGCCTTGATACGCACCAGCGTATGTTTAGGCAGCAGCGGCTTCAGATCGGGGTAGCAGAACCTGGCCGTGTGGTTATCGGCAATGACGGCGATGGCCGAAAAATCGTGGGCGTTCAGGAAAGCGGGCAGGCTTTCGGCAAGTGGGGCAATAGCTACGGTTGACATACCGTAAAAGTACAGCAGCGATGGGAATTGCGTATCATCTGACAGTAAGCAAGAACCCCTGTAGAACCCACAATCAGCTGGTTGATTTTGAACCCATAAACAGCCATATTGCAGAAAGAAAACGATACAGGGCTATGATGCACATTGATATTGACATACAGGACGAGCAGGAAGCCGCCCGCGTATTGTCTTTGCTGAAACGGGAACACGTACCACATCGCGTTCAGCAAACCCCCACATTGTCCGAAGCCGAGCGGGAGGCCGCACGGGAGCGCGTCATGCGGGGAGGTAGCCAAACACTGGATGTTGAGGCTATGATTGCTTACAATAAGCAGGACCGTCGAATGCCATTCCGTGATGAGGAATGAAAATTTTCGACTCAAATCTGATTATCTATTCGTCATTGGATGAGTATCAGCAGCTACGTTCTCTTATCATGGCCAACGACGTATTTATTTTGGCAGTCACGAAAATTGAGACGTTGGGCTATCATCAGCTACCAGATGAGGATAAAACGTATTTCGAAGGATTTTTCCTGCAAGCCAACGTACTTCCAATAACAGATGAAATTGTTGACAAAGCCACTGAACTGCGACAACAACGAAAAATGTCTGTGGACGACTGCATCATTGCCGCCACTGCCGTACTAAACGGTTTTGCCTTGTACACTAACAACACGAAGGACCTTATCCACATCCCCGGCCTGACGGTCCTCAATCCGCTCAACGAGAGGTAAAGCAGGCGCATTTTCGCTATTTCAGCAACATGATGGCGGCCATTGTTTCGATGCCGTCCCACAAATACCCCACCCGCATGTTCTCGTTTTCGGCGTGCTGGTTATTGTCGTAATTCACCACCGGCACCGTCACGACGCGGGCGTTCAACTCCTGCTCAAACACGTACAACGGCAAACTCCCGCCCGACGACGGCGACAACACAATTGGCTCGGCTTCGGTCGATTGTACGGCGTTCACGACCAACTGCGCAATCGGCAGATCCATTGGGGTACGCTGGGCATTGTAGCCGGTTTTTTGGGTGACTTTGATGAGCCGGTTGTATTGGAGCCGTTCGGCGTCGGTGGGGTCGCGGTCGAGGATGTGGTAGCCCCGGCTGCGAATGTGGTCGAGGATGCGGTCGGTCTGGCGTTGTACGGTGTTGCCGCTCACTAACCGTAAATCCAGTACGGCTTCGGCTTTGGTCGGGATGATGTTGCCCGCCATGGCGCCAACGTTTGCGGCCTGAATGCCGTTGATGTTCAGCGTTGGCACCATCATCAGGTTGGCAAATGACGCGCCACCGCCGTCGGGTTTGGCAATGCCGAGTTCCTTTTTCAGGGCTGGTTCCATGTCGGGCAGGTTGGCAATCGCCCGTTTCTCGCTGGCCGTCAGGGGCGTTACATCGTCGTAATAGCCTTTCACCAGCACCTTTCCCTCATCATCTTTCATACTGGCCAGCAGACTCACCATACGTTGCGCTGGGTTAGGTGCCCAGTTACCATAGTTGCCGCTGTGGAGCGGACGCTTCGGCCCAAACACCGTCAGGTGCATGTTCACATCGCCCCGAACGCCGAAGCTAACGAGTTTTTTGCCCGATACGTGGCGCGGGCCGTCGGCAATGATCCAGAGGTCGCTGGCGAGCTTGCTGCGGTGCTTCCTGAATATGTCGGCCAGGTGCGTGGAGCCGACTTCTTCTTCGCCTTCAAAGAAAAACTTAATGTTTACGGTTGGTTTGATGCCGCTTTTCACGAGGGCGTCGTAAGCATTCAAAATCGTCATTACACCCGCCTTGTCGTCGGCACTGCCGCGCCCGGTCAGCCGCCAGTTGGGGTCGATGGCATCGCCGGGTTTATAGGTCGAAACAATGGTGCCGCCCTGCTCAACGGGGGCGGTGATAAACACCGGATCGAAGGGTTGTAGCCCGCCGGTCCATTGCTTCGGGTTTACAGGCTGACCGTCGTAATGAGCGTAGAAAATCAGTGTTTTGGTGGCGCCGGGCGTGTTTATCTCGCCAAATACAGCGGGCGACGTACCGGGTGCTGTGCCCTCGAGCAACTGCGCCGGAATGCCGCGCTGTTGCATCATCTGCATAATAAAGGCCGCGTTTTTACGGATGTTGGCCGAGTCTGCCGATACGTTCGGAATACGCAGGAAGTTTCGATACTCCTCAATCAGTTGCGTCTGGTTTTTCTGCCAGTATTGCCGCACTTGCTGTTTTGGTGTTTGCGCCAACGTATTGAGGGTGGCAGTGAACAAACAGGCCAGAAATAGTGATTTTCTCATCTTTTTACGTTAGACAAACTTTAAAATTGAATAACCCGTTTCGTATTGACTTCTGTTCATCTTCCTCAACAAATGCCCGTTCAGACATTTTACCGACGCTACAAATTCGCGCCCACGCCCGACCTTGAAAACGCGCTGTTTGGCGACTTCAACCGCCGACGTTATGCCGCCGAGACCATGCTCGACGACCCCACGCAGGAGAACGACCGGCTGTTCTTTGTAGAGAAAGGCGTGGTGCAGGGGTTTTATATCGACCATTTGGGCGAAGAAATCACGTTTGCGCTGGCGGGCGAGAGCGAAGTGATTCTGATTCCGCCCAAACTTTTTGGCGTTACGCCCCCCACCGATTACCTGCGGGCACTGGAGACCGTAACCGTATTTGAACTGACCCGCGCCGACCTGCGTAAACTCCAGCAAAGCAGCCACGAATTTTCCCTGCTGTGTCTGCAACTGACTGAAGAGTCGGTTCGGCGGCATCAGGAGCGGGCGCGGATGCTGCACAACCGCAGCGCGGAGTCGCGCTATGCCTGGTTTCTGGAGCGTCATGCCCCGCTGGCCAACCGTGTCCCGATTGGCATAATGGCGTCGTATCTCGGTATGGATCGCTCTACCCTGAGCCGACTGCGCGGTAAACTGTCCAAACAGCGGTAAAACGGATACCAATACCCACTTTTTGTGACCTGAATCACATCAACGGGCTGTTTTTGTGATTTAGATCACATCTCATTCCTAAATCAGCCTCTACTTTTGTTGCGGCTTAACCAACTGACTGATCGCGGGCAGACAGCGCGTTAAGCTTTCTTCATCAATAACAAACGTAGTAGAAACGATGAAACGGACTATCAACCAAATCCTGATGGTGGGTGTGATCAGCACACTCACCCTAA
>JBBRUB010000390.1:0-4619 GCA_038248175.1 Cytophagales bacterium
CGACCTGCGCATCGGTATTGCCGCTGATATCATCCCAACCCTCGAAGAAACATTCGATCTGGTATTTATCGACGCCGACAAGCGAAACAACGCCCTGTACTTCGACCTTGTGCTGGAAAAACTGCGCCCCGGTGGGTTTATCCTGGCCGATAATGTGCTGTGGAGTGGCAAGGTTGTTGAACCCCTGAAACCCAACGATGAAGACACGCGGGCCGTGCTGGCCTTTAACAACATGGTTCAGTACAACAGCCGCGTAGAAAACGTGCTGTTGCCCATTCGCGATGGGATGATGCTGATCCGAAAAAAGCTCTGATTTACGAACTCTAAATGGCCCGCCCGGGCGGTGCGATTTCTGCTTTATGAATAAACAAACCTGCTCCCTTGTTGCTCCGCTTCTGCTCACGGGCCTTACCGCGCTGGCACAACCCTCGCCGGTGCCAACCGTACCTGCGCAGCTTTCTTTTGCCAATATCTCGGTGCTGCTCGATCCCGATGCCCGGCGTATTGTGCAGCAGGACGTAAACGCGCTTATGGCCAATCGCCAGTACTGGACTGCTAAACTCGACCGGGTGGCCCTGTACTTCCCCCTGATCGACGCCATTCTGATCGACGAAGACGTACCCACTGATTTTAAGTACCTGGCCGTGCAGGAGAGTTCCCTCACCCCCGATGCCGTCTCAACGTCGTCGGCAGTGGGCTACTGGCAGTTCAAAGCCGAAACAGCCACGGGTTTGGGCATGCGGGTGGATGATCAGGTGGACGAACGCCGGGGTATTACGGCCTCAACCCACGGCGCGGCCCGGTATCTTAAGCAAAGTAACAAGCAGTTCAACAACTGGGTGGCGTCGTTGTATTCCTATTACCTCGGCGCGGGGGGCATTGCCAAACTAATTCCTCCCGACTGGGCCTACGCCCGCGAAATAGCCCTCGATGGCCGTACTGACCGCTACATTCTGCGCTTCTTCGCCCACAAAATTGCCGTTGAAAGCGCGTTGCCAACTCACCAGAACGGTAATAAACTCGCCCTGCTTGAGTACGGGAGTGGCGGTGGTAAATCGCTGCGGACCATTGCTATTGAAACAGGTGTGGACGAGTTTGAACTGCACAAGTACAACCGTTGGGTACTCAACGAAGGCGTCCCGACCGACAAAGCCTACGTGGTTGTATTGCCGGTAGCTGCCGATCAGCTCAACGAAGTACGCCAGCGAATCAGCCAGATAACGCCCGCCAAAACGCCCGGCGTAGCGCAAACCGATGTGGGCTTTCCGGTGCTGCGCCGGGTTACAACCGGTCTGAGCAGTAAAAATGACCCGGTTCTGTACGAAATAAATGGACTGCCCGGTATTCAGGCCCAGTCCGGCGATAATGCATCGTCTCTGGCCCGCAAAGCCAAAATGAGCGTGTCAAGTTTTATGCGCTATAACGACATGGGCGAGCGCGACCCGATCATTGAAAACAACGTCTATTACTTAGCCAAGAAGCGCAAGAAAGCACTCGTGCCGTTTCATACCGTGCGCGAAGGCGAGACAACACGCAGTATTTCGCAGCGGTACGGCATCCGGCTCAAGAAACTCATGCGCTACAACCGGCTCGACCGGTTGCAACGCCTGGTAACGGGCCGTGTGATGTGGCTCCGCGAACGCCGACCCGCCAACCGGCCCGTTGAGGTCATTACATCGCCAACGGCCCCGGTCTATGATCAGACACCCGCTATGACTACCACCCCTGCCGACGTAGCCACTACCAACGGTGTACCCCGCCGGGTTGATGGCATGGACAATGTGCCGCGCAACTCGTCCGAACGCCGGAAGTACAGCCCCAAACTTGTGGACGGGGGCGTGACCGCGAACGACGGCACGTCGGAACCCGCCACCCGCCCCGCTCCTGAACCAGCGGCCCCGGCCCCCACTACCAATAGCCGCTCTGCCGATGCCGGTTCGGAGCGGGTCGTGATTGTGCGCTCGGCTGATGCCGCCACGCCCCCCCGCACCGTACCCGTAGCCACCGCCCCCAAACCCGCACCAGCTGAGCGTACCCCCGTTCGTACACGTCCAGCGCAGACCAACGATCCGGGTGAGGCCGTTGAGCAGCAGGCCGATGGTTCTACTACGCCCATCAGTAGCAAAGCCCCGCCCCGCCCGGCCGCCCCCACAGAGACATCGCGACCCGCGCCCGCTCCGGTTGCGGTGAATCGTTCGGCGATAACGCATACCGTAGAAGCGGGGCAGACGTACTACAGCATCTCGCGGATGTACGGCCTGAGCCTGGATGAGCTATTACTGCTTAATAACTTAACTGTCGGCAATGTGCTGGAAGTAGGGCAGAAACTATCCGTAAAGCCTGTGGCGGGCGTTCCGGTGAAACCCTCAAAAGCCACCATCGAAGCGGGTGCTACGGGTGGTAAACTGGTGTATCATACCGTGGAAAAAGGCGATACCATGTTCAGTATCTCGAAACGCTACGACGTGCCCATCAGCCAGATTCAGGAATGGAATAATCTGACCGATACGGGTGTTCAGCTTGGACAGCGACTAAAAATTGTGAAATGATTCTGATTGATAACACCTGCATCAGCGACGATGTAGCCGAAAAATTCTTTGTCTGCAACCTCGACAAGTGCAAAGGCGCGTGTTGCGTAGAAGGCGACATGGGCGCCCCCCTCGAAGGCGACGAACACCTGATCCTGGACCGGATTTACGACGACATCAAGCCATACCTCTCCCCCGAAGGCATCCGCGTCATTGAGCAGCAGGGCGGCTACGAAGACGACGGCGAGGGTAATTTCGTGACCAGCACCGTAGGCGGGCGCGAATGCGTTTATGCCAGCTGGAACGAGCGGGGTATTCTGAAGTGTGGCATTGAAGAAGCGTACAATGACGGTAAGATTGACTGGAAAAAGCCGCTTTCGTGCCATCTGTACCCCATCCGCGTCACCAAATACGAGCATTTTCATGCCCTCAACTACGACCGATGGCCCATTTGCAGTCCCGCCTGCGGTTTTGGTGAGCAACTGAACGTACCCATTTATAAATTCGTCCGCGAAGCGCTCATTCGTGCCTACGGCGAAGCATGGTACGGGCAGTTAGTGGCGGAGATTGAAGAGAATAATGCTCGAAAATAAAGACTATTTTGAGGAGGTCTATCGGGTGGTGCGCGAAGTGCCGGTGGGTCGTGTAACGACCTACGGGGCCGTAGCGCGGTACCTGAGTTTGCGGGCCGGTGCCAGAATGGTAGGCTGGGCAATGGTGGCCTCGCACGGGCGCGACGTGCCGGCACACCGCGTGGTAAACCGGATCGGGGTGTTATCGGGTAAGCACTTCTTTGGCAGCCCCACCGCCATGCAGGACCTGCTCGAAGCCGAAGGCGTTCAGGTCGATGACGACCGCGTGGTCGATTTCAAAACCCTGCTCTGGGACCCGGCAGTTGAATTGGCCGTTTGATTAATTCCAACTACCCGTCCAGCATCACTGCCGAGCGGCCCCCGTCGAGGAGGAATGTTTGGCCAGCGGCAAAGGCAGCAAACGGACTTGACAGAAATACGAACCAGGCACCAATGGATTCCGGTGTTCCGAGTTGCTTCATCGGGAAGCTGTTCACTATCTTTTGCCGGGCAGCAATGGGGTCTGGAAAGGTGTTGAAGTGCATCTGGGCGAGGTCGGTGTCAATGAATCCCGGCGCAATACCTACGGTTCGGATGGTGGGTGCCCACTCGATGGTCAGACTTTGAACCAGTGCGCGAAGGCCCGTTTTGGCGATGTTGTACGGAAAACAGCCCGGCATGGTGTTGAACGCATGACACGAACTGTTGATGATAATAACGCCGTTACCGTTTTTCTCTAAGTGCGGTTTGCAGAGCCGCGCCAGCTGCCAGTGCGATTCCAGATTCAGGTTCAGGTTGTGCCGCCATTGTTCAGTGGTGCAGCCTTCTGCCCCGGCAAATACATTGGCCCCCGCGTTGGACGCCAGCACGTCGATACGTCCATAGTGCGCTACCGTAGCCGCTACAAATGCGTCCAGCTCCGATACGTGGGTTACGTTGGTCTGCCAGTAAAGCGGTTCATGGCCTGATTCGGTCAGGATCGTCTGCCGAAATTCCTGAACCGCCGGGTGATCGGGCGGCTCAAGCGCACAACCGGCAATTTGCGCTCCAGCCTTGGCATATTGCCGGGCCACAGCCGCACCAATGCCCGACGATACGCCGGTAATCAGAACAATTTTATCGGACAAATCAATTACGAGAGCCATGTTAAGGAATGTATGATATAGGATGTGTGATGTATCATACGTTATTTCAGCACCTTCGTAATCTCGTTCAGCTTTTCCATTTTCTGCACAAAATCGCCTTTGAGTTGGTTGCGTATGGCGGTCAGGTTGTCCAGCGTTTCCTGCAAACTGTCGGGCAGAATATCTTCCAGCACCTCACGGAATCGTTTGGCGAAGGTGGGCGATTTGCCGTTGGTCGAGATCGCAATTTTAAGATCACCTTTCCTGACAACTGAACTCAGGTAAAAATCGCACAGGTCGGGCGTGTCGGCTACGTTGACCAGCATATGCCGCGCTTTGCAATCCTGTTGCACCTGCCGGTTCACGGCCTTGTCGTTGGTGCCGCAGATGACCAG
>JBBRUB010000391.1:0-4612 GCA_038248175.1 Cytophagales bacterium
GAAGCCGACCTGCGGCCCGTTCGGGCGGATAACCCGATCAACGCCGACCCGGAAATTGACATAACAGAAACCGAAGACTCCGGGCAATTGGGGCTGTTTTAACCTGTTACCCCCGATTTATTATGACTGCAACGCATTCAGACCTTCATCATTTCCGCGCCCTGCGTCGGCGGGTGGTGGCAGTGCGCCGGGCTAAATGGGTAGTTAAAGGATTGATTGCCATTGGGTTTGCGGGGTCGGTGGTGGTGCTTATCTGTAACTGGTGGGTGGTGCGCGAAACCCGTAACCAGATTTATTTTGACGTAGAAAAACTGCCCGCCAATAATGTGGGTCTGGTGCTGGGAACGAGCAAATTTGTCAGAAGTGGTAAAGAGAATCTATTTTTTCGCTACCGGATGGAAGCGGCCTCGCGGCTCTGGCATGAGGGCAAGGTGAAGCAACTGATTTTGAGCGGCAACCACGATTCGGAGTTTTATAACGAGCCGTCGGATATGCGAAAAGCCCTGCTTCGGCTCGGCGTTCCCGACGAGGTGATGCTGCTGGATCACGCTGGTTTCCGCACGTTTGATTCCGTTGTGCGGTGCAAAAACCAATTCGGCTACCGGCAGATTACGGTTATCTCGCAGAATTTTCATAACGCCCGTGCCCTCTACATCGGCAACCACGAAGGCATGACAGCCGTGGCTTTTGCCGCCCAGGATGTGCCGGACGGGTATTCGCTCAAAACCATGGTTCGGGAGTATCTGGCCCGCCCCTGGGCCATGCTCGATGTATATTGGTTCAGGCCCGAACCGGAAAGGGGAAACGCCCGGCGAGTTACCAAATAGGGCAAAACAGAAATTCATGTTTTGCAAATCAACGCATTCTTTTGTGGGCAGTGGTTATGGTCAGCGAGAAGTCCCGTTTACAATAGCGGTTGCCCACAGTTGTATATCCAGGTTCCGCAGCAGTTGCCGGTCGGCAGGATTGCCACTGAACGCACCGATTTGACTAAGTACGTCGGCCCGAAACTGTCCTTTGAGCCATTGTCGAAGCAGTGTCAGAATGAATTGTTCCCCGGCCGCTGCTGATCCGGCAGCGGTCAGCTTACGGTCAACAGAGCGCAGGGCATAGGTCAGGCGATCAGCGTTGCCTAAGCGGGCGTGGAGCAGCAAATTCATCAATCGGCTTTGGGTGTAGAGCGTTCCCGGCAATGAGCGGGCAGGTCGGGCCAGAACCCGGTTGAGCCGCTGCAAACCCACCGAGAGTTGCCCCAGTCCCATGTCGAGTCGAACCAGCAACAAGTCAAATTCGGTCCGGGTTGGTAATGCCAACAGGGTCAGTCCTTTTTCAAAATCTTGGTTATCAGTTAGATAGGTTTGTAGTAATGCAACCGCGTCGGCGTGGCGGTTTTGATCAATACAGCCGAGCAGCGAGTAATATAGCACCAGATAGGGCACGGTACGGTTCAGTCCCTGAACGGGCGTTTGGACGAGCCGCAGCCGGTCAATAAAAAACGGCATATCGGCATATTGCTTCAGCAATCGGAGATCAGCGAGAATGCCCTCCAGCAGTTGCACGTAATACAGGGGCTGCTCGGCCCACAACGTTGGGTTGTTCAGAAACAACTCGTCCAATTCCCGGTACACCCGCAGGCTGCCGGCACCGTCGCCGATCATACGAAAATAGGCTGACTGAAAATGGAGGTGTTGTTGCTGCATTGCAAACGACCGCATCGGCGCGGGGCTGCCCGTTCGGTCAATTCTGTTTTGCCGGTTCAGGAGTTGGTATTCTTTCAGTAGCAGGTCGTTGAGCCGTAGTGTATCGGCTGGGCTGCCGACCATACCGTGCGTTCGGTATCGCAGGAGCAAGGTTTCGTAGAGGGCCGCGTGTTGGCTGGCGGTGCCGGCCTGTTCGAGTTGCTGCCGGATGCGTTCGTGCTGATTGGCTAAGGTCAGCTCGTCGATACCATCGAACTGTCCGCGCACCCACTGCTCGGTTTGCTGCCGGGCGGCCATCACCGCATACAAACCCCGTTCGTGCTGCTCGGCCAGCGTCCGAGCTTTGTCCAATTGTTCCTGACTCGGCTGCACCAGTCCCCGTTCGTAAAGAATCTGACTGTCGTGCAGCAACTGCCCAAGCTGAACATCAACCCGTTTATTGCCCTCAAACTGCCGCAGGCTTTGCATCACCACCTGGTACAAATGTTTGCGGGCGGGTTCGAGCGTGGCGCCGGGAAATTGTTCGGCGAGGTCAGCCACCAGTGCGTCACCCGGCATCTTATGATTCAGCAAACAATCGAACAGGCGCAGAAAGCCTTGGGGCGGGCTGCATTCAGCCGTATTCGGCTTGTTGCCCGTCTGCCGACCGGCCATCAGTCGGTAGTATCGTTTCTCGGATTTAGTCAGCGAATGAACAAGCGGATGAAGGATATCAATTGTCATGTAGAAGTAGCTAATTGTTGAGCTGAAAACCCATTTTAAATGCACTGATGCCTGTTTTTCTCAAAAAGTCATTTAGTGGAAATGACTACTGACCCAAAAAATGGACTTTATTGGATACAACTTTTCCAGATATTTGTTCAATAAATATTTCTAATGCGATATGCCTTCTGCTGTTTGCGTAATCGGTAGTTCCAACACCGACATGGTGATTAAAGCCGACAAGTTACCCGCCCCCGGCGAAACCGTTATCGGCGGCCATTTTCTGATGAACCCCGGTGGCAAAGGAGCCAACCAGGCCGTGGCAGCCGCCCGCCTGTCGGCACCTGGCCAGGACCAGTCCGTTACGTTTGTGGCCAACGTGGGCAACGACGTGTTTGGTCGGCAGGCCCACCAGCAGTTTGAGCGCGAAGGCATCCGCACCGATTTTGTCTCGACCGACCGGGACGAACCCTCCGGCGTGGCCCTGATCGGGGTGGACAGTCGGGGCGAAAACTGCATCATGGTTGCGTCGGGGGCCAATGCCCGGCTGGGGCAGTCGCAGGTAGCTGCTGCCTTAGCCGCCGAGCCGGATTCCACCGTCGTGTTGCTGCAATTGGAAACGCCCCTGCCGACGGTCGAGTACGCCATCCGGCAGAGCCACGCGCGCGGAATGCGGGTGGTGCTGAACCCGGCCCCGGCGCAAGCTCTCGACCCGGCGGTGTTGCCTTGCCTGTACGCCATTACGCCCAACGAATCGGAAGCTGAACTGCTCACCGGCGTACGCGTCACCGACGAAGCCACTGCCCAACAAGCCGCCCGCTGGCTGCACCGGGCCGGGGTGCCGAACGTGGTGATCACGCTGGGGTCGAAAGGCGCGTACCTGTCCACGGCGACGGGAGCCGCGCTGATTCTGGCTCCGCCCGTCAAGGCGATGGACACCACTGCTGCCGGCGACTGTTTTAACGGGGCGTTGGCCGTTGCCTTAGCCGAAAACCGCCCGCTGCCCGATGCCGTGGCCTTCGCCTGCAAAGCCGCGTCGATCTCCGTCACGCGGATGGGGGCGCAGGCTTCCATGCCCCACCGCCACGAAGTCGATGCCCTGCTGCTTTCAATCGCTTGATTATCAATAAACTAAATCCGTTACCAACATGATGCCCGTGAAAAAACTATTCCTGCTGGCCGGTCTGCTGGCCCTAACTGCTTTCGGCCGGATCACCGGACCGCCCGCCCCTAAACCCCAAGCGGCTACCGGCGTTCCGGTGCCTGATCCATTACCGGCTTCGGTAACGATGTCGAAAGCTACGCTCCAGGACAAAATCAAGGGCGGCTGGGCCGGGCAGGTCATCGGTGTCACCTTCGGCGGGCCAACCGAGTTTCGCTTTCAGGGTACGATGATCAATGACTACCAGCCCATTCCATGGTACGACGGCTACATCAAAAAGACGATGATCGAGAACTTCGGGCTGTACGACGACCTCTACATGGACCTCACGTTCGTGGATGTGTTCGAGAAAAAAGGGCTCGACGCGCCCGTCAGCGAACACGCCAACGCCTTCGCCAAAGCGGATTATATGCTCTGGCACGCCAATCAGGCCGGTCGCTACAACATTCTCAACGGGATGAAAGCCCCCGAATCGGGTCACTGGCTCAACAACCCCCACGCCGACGACATTGATTTTCAGATCGAAGCGGACTTTTCGGGACTGATGGCACCCGGTATGCCCAATACGGCGGTGCAGATCGGCGATCCCATCGGCCACATCATGAACTACGGCGATGGCTGGTACGGTGGGGTGTATGTTGGGGCTATGTACTCGCTGGCTTTTGTCAGCAATGACATGAATTACGTCGTGCGGGAAGCCCTCAAAACCGTGCCACCACAGAGTACGTTCTACCAGTGCATCGCCGACGTGATTAAGTGGCACGACCAATATCCCGACGACTGGAAACGGACCTGGTTCGAAGTGCAGCGCAAATGGAGCGACGAGGTGGGTTGCCCGGACGGGATGTTCAACGCCTTCAACATAGACGCGAAAATAAACTCGGCTTATATCGTGCTGGGGCTGCTCTACGGCAAAGGCGATTACACCAAAACCATTGAAAACTCAGTAAAAGGTTGTCAGACCATGCTAAGTAGCTGATTCACTTGCTCTTGCGTAAGACCTTGCTGATGTATGAAGTCTTGAAATAGTATGAAATTGGCTAAGACC
>JBBRUB010000392.1:0-4590 GCA_038248175.1 Cytophagales bacterium
AGACGCAGTGATCGGATAACTGTGTAAATACGGTTCATGGCAGAGGGCGGTTTGGCGGGCAAATTGATGGAACAAACCTACCGCGCTGCCCCACCCAACGCCCGCCTTTTCCGACGAACCGTCCCAAAAACCGGCGTGAAATCGGGTAGAACTGCGACGAAATTCGTTTATGAACCCATGAATACCCGCGATACTATGCTGGCCCGTATCGGCAAAAACAAGCCCGACGCCCTGCCCCTGCCCACCGTACCTACGTTCGTAGATGACGCCGACGACCTGCACACCCACTTCGGCGAGTCGCTGGCGTTTGTGGGCGGTACCCTGCTCGACCTTTCTACCGGAACCGAATCGCTTACGGATTACCTGCGCCGGACCTTTCCGACCGCCGAACGTATTGCCTCGTCGATGCCGCTGCCGGGCCTGACCACCACACCCGTTGGCCCGGAGACGGGTAAAGATGAACTCGAAAAAATTGACGTAGCGGTACTGCGGGGCGAGTTTGCCGTGGCCGAAAATGCGGCTGTCTGGGTACCGGAGCTGAACATGCTCCATCGGGCGTTGCCATTTATTGCGCAATACCTTGTGCTGGTCGTACCCCGTACCGCCATTGTCCCGAACATGCACATCGCGTATCAGCACGTTGACCGCAGTTCGCTCAGCTACGGTGTCTTCATTGCCGGGCCGTCCAAAACCGCCGATATTGAGCAGTCTTTGGTGATCGGTGCCCACGGCGCACGGGGGTTGACAGTAGTGCTGGAGTAGGTGAACCCTCACCGATACGTCGGACCGCCAACATTTGCCCGTAACAAAAGTTAGTTTTGCAGTGCAACTGCTCCTCCTCCCTTGACAACGTCGCAGACAACGTTCGATTTGAGACTCAGTCGGCTTCGCCCCTGGCGCGAGGGCGACGAGGACGCGCTTTCCCGCCATGCCAGTAACCGGCGCATCTGGAACAACGTCCGTGATTTTTTTCCGCATCCCTACACCCCCCGCGATGCCAATTCGTGGGTCCGCTCCAACAAGTCATATCATCAACCGAATAACTTCGCGGTCGAAATTGGCGGGCAGGCGGTTGGCAACATAGGCTTCACGGTCAAGGACGACATTTACCGGTACAACGCCGAAATTGGCTACTGGCTCAGTGAAGAATTCTGGGGTCGGGGCATCATGACCGAAGCCGTACCCACCATAACCAACTACATTTTCGACAATTTTCAGGTAAACCGGATCTTTGCCTGCGTACTGGAAGGCAATATTGGCTCTATGCGGGTGCTGGAACTGGCCGGCTACCGGCACGAAGCCATCCTGCGCAAAGCCACCGTCAAGAACAATCAGTACCTGGACGAACACATTTTCGCCATTCTGCGGGCAGAAAGACAATAAGCAGTAATCAATAAACAGTTACTACCAAGCAGTTTGAGCAGAGGTTCGTAGAGACATAACTACGTACTGATGGCTACCTACCGGGAATGCCCTACTTTTGCCGAAACCTTACCGCTTTGGCGGATCAGATTCATTCATGCCGAAAATCGTTATTGCCATTGACGGGCATTCAAGCTGCGGAAAAAGCACGACAGCCAAAGCCGTTGCGGCCCGCATGGGCTACGGCTACATCGACACCGGTGCCATGTACCGGGCGGTGAGCTTGTTTTTCACCCAGAACCACGTCTCATTCTCCAACCCCAAAAAGGTTCTGGCCGCACTCGATGCCATCCACATCACGTTCAATCACAACAGCCGCACAGGCAAAAACGAAACCTGTCTGAACGGATTAAACGTGGAGGAAGACATTCGCACAATGGCTATTTCCAACATCGTCAGCGAAGTCAGTACCATTCCTGAAGTGCGCTGGGCCATGGTGGCGCAACAGCAGAAGATGGGTCGCAGGCGCGGGCTGGTCATGGACGGGCGCGACATTGGCACCAAGGTTTTTCCGGATGCCGAAGTAAAGGTGTTTATGACTGCCGATACCATAATCCGGGCCACGCGCCGACAGCAGGAATTGCTCATAAAAGGCAACCTGGTCAACCTCGATGAGATTCTGGCCAATCTCCAGAAGCGCGACCTCATCGACTCTACCCGCGCCGAAAGCCCGCTTGTTCAGGCTCCCGACGCCATTTTGTTAGATACCTCGTACATGACCATCGAAGAGCAGGTGGACTGGGTCATCGAACAGGCCGACCAGCGGCTCACCGAACTCCACCGGGTGGGGCGTAACCCGGACCTCCCGGTCCGGTAGCCGCAAGGCTTGCACAACAGCTACATCGTTAGCCTTACGGCTACCGGACCGGGAGGTCCGGGCTACCTTACCGCAGCAGCGCAGCCGCTTCTTTGGCGAAGTAGGTCAGGATGGCACTGGCTCCGGCCCGTTTGATAGACAGCAGCGATTCCATCATGGCGCGGTCGCCGTCGAGCCAGCCGTTCTGGGCGGCTGCCTTAATCATAGCGTACTCACCACTAACGTTGTAGGCCGTGATGGGCAAATCGAAGTTATCGCGCAGGAGTTTGATGATGTCCAGATAAGCCAAAGCGGGTTTTACCATCAGGAAATCAGCACCTTCGGCCACGTCCAGTTCGGCTTCGATGAGGGCTTCGCGGCTGTTGGCCGGGTTCATCTGATACGTTTTCTTGTCGCCAAACTTCGGAGCCGATTGGAGCGCGTCGCGGAAGGGGCCGTAGAACGCACTGGCGTACTTGACCGCGTAGGACATAATCGCTACGTCCTGAAACCCGTGTACGTCGAGCATGGTGCGGATATGGCCCACGCGCCCGTCCATCATGTCGGACGGCCCCACGATGTCGGCACCGGCGCGGGCCTGCGCCACGGCCATATGGCCGAGGATTTCGAGCGTGGGGTCATTCAGGATTTTCCCGTTCTCCACCAGTCCGTCGTGTCCGTCAGAGCTGTACGGGTCCATCGCTACGTCGGTCATGATGACTACGTCGGGGAAGCGGTCTTTCACGGCCCGGATCGCGCTCAGATATAAACCATCGGGGTTGGTGGCTTCGGTGGCGGTGCGGTCTTTTTTAGCGTCGGGCAGGTTCGGAAACAGATCGAATGCCCGAATGCCCAAGTCCACGCACTCACCAATTTCATCGAGCAGCAAATCGACCGAGTGCCGATAAATACCGGGCATGGATAGGACTTCGGTGCGGGTATTCTGCCCTTCAATGATGAACAGCGGCAGTATAAAATCGTTGGTGGATAACTGCGTTTCCTGAACCAGATCGCGGAGTACCGCCGACTGACGGTTCCGGCGCGGGCGTCTTATTATGTTCATAGCGTTTTAGACGATAAGCTTAAACCCTTCGCCGTGAACGTTTACAAGTTGCACGGCGGGGTCGGCTTTGAGGTATTTGCGGAGTTTGGTCACATACACATCCATGCTGCGGGCGTTGAAGTACGAGTCGTCGCCCCAGACCATTTTCAGGGCAAAGCTACGGCTAACGGGCTGGTTGAGATTCTGGGCCAGCAGTTTCAGCAGTGCAGATTCCTTGCTGGTCAGTTTCTGCGGAATGCCGTCGTGGGTCAGCATCTGGTGCGGATAGTCGAATGAGAACCCGCCAAACTCGTACAGGCTCGGCTCGGCCACCTCGCCCCCGCCCCGCTGATACCGGCGCAACACAGCCTGAATGCGCAGAAATAACTCTTCCATGCTAAACGGCTTGGTCACGTAATCGTCGGCCCCGGCCCGAAACCCCTGAATGGTATCTTCCTGCATCGACTTGGCCGTCAGGAAAATGATGGGTACGTCGCGCTCGGTCATGCGTACCTCTTTGGCCAGTGTGAACCCGTCTTTCTTCGGCATCATCACGTCGAAAATGCACAGGTCGTAAGATTTCTCCATGAACTGTTGCAGGCCCTGATTACCGTCCGTGGCGCGGTCGGTGTCAAAGCCTTTCATTACTAAGTATTCCTGCACAAGTGCGCCGAGGTTCGGGTCGTCTTCAACAAGGAGAATAAGAGGCATATTTTTGAAAGAGCGAAAGAGTGAAAGAGCGAAAGAGCGAAAGTTGCTGACGCACGGATACTGGCGCGTCAGCAACTTTCGCTCTTTCACTCTTTCACTCTTTCACTCATTAAGTAAGGAATAGTTATTTCAAACGATGACCCGCGCCCCGGCTGGCTGGTGACGTGGATTTGACCGTGGTGCTGCTCAACCATCTTTTTAACGTAACTCAGCCCCAGGCCGAAGCCTTTTACGTCGTGCCGGTTGCCGGTGGGTACGCGGTAAAACTTTTCGAAGATACGGCTCAACTGGTCTTTGGTCATACCCAGACCCTCGTCGGCTACGGTAATGCTGATGGCGTCGGGTAAGCTACGCGTTTGGATGGTGATATGCGGAGCGTCCGGCGAGTACTTAATGGCGTTATCAACCAGATTGGTCAGGATGTTGGTCAGGTGCAGTTCATCAGCTTCGATGATTTCGCGGTCAGCTTCAAAGTCGAGGTCCAGTTCGCCCCCGCGCTGCTCGATTTGCAAACCGATGTTGTTAAACACGTTCTCGATGACGTCATGCACGTTGACCAGCGTGATGTTGAGGTCAATGGCCCCCCGGTCAAGCAGGGCAATTTGCAGGACTTTCTCTA
>JBBRUB010000393.1:0-4580 GCA_038248175.1 Cytophagales bacterium
GGCCTGACCCACAAGGCGCACATCGCTTCCGAAGCGCGGGCGGCTGTGGCGGGGGGCGTTACGTCGTTCATGGAAATGCCCAACACCATTCCCAACGCGCTGACGCAGGACTTGCTGGCCGACAAGTACGGCATTGCGGCCCAAACGTCATTGGGCAACTACTCGTTTTTCATGGGCGTCTCGAACCATAATATTGCCGAAGTACTGAAAACCGACCCGCACACCGTTTGTGGCGTTAAGGTATTCATGGGTGCCTCGACCGGCGATATGCTTGTGGATGACAAGCACGTGCTGAACGAACTGTTTCGCGAGAGCAACATGCTCATTGCCACCCACTGCGAAGACGAGGCCACCGTTCGCGCCAACGTAGCCCGCTACAAAGCTGAGTATGGCGAAAATGCCACTGCCGAATTGCATCCGCTCATTCGCAACGAAGAAGCCTGTCTGATTTCGTCATCATTGGCGGTCGAGCTGGCCAAACAACACAACACCCGGCTGCACGTCCTGCACATCACCACCGCCGACGAACTTTCGCTGTTCAGTAACAGCATTCCACTGACCGAAAAGCGCATCACGTCGGAGGTTTGCGTCCATCATCTGTGGTTCGACAGCCGGGATTACGCCACGCTGGGCAATCAGATCAAATGCAACCCGGCCATCAAAGCCCCGCACCACAAAGAAGCCCTGTTGGCTGCCCTTTTAGATGATCGTCTCGACATTATTGCCACCGACCACGCCCCGCACACCTGGGCCGAAAAGCAGCAGCGGTCCGACGCTTCGGCGTACTGGCAGGCTCCGGCGGGGTTACCCCTCGTGCAGCACCCGCTGCTGATGATGCTGGAATTTGTGCGGCAGGGCAAGCTCGACATCGAAACGGTGGTCCGCAAGATGTGCCACGCCCCCGCCGACTGCTTCCAGATTGACCGCCGGGGCTACGTCCGCGAAGGCTACTGGGCCGATCTTGTGCTGGTTGACGTTGATCAGCCGACAACCGTAACAAAAGAAAGTCTGCTGTATCAATGTGGCTGGTCGCCACTGGAAGGGCAAACGTTCGGGGCTACCGTTACGCATACCATTGTATCGGGCAACCTGGTATATGAGCGTGGACAGTTCGTAAGCGATCAGTCCGGGCAACGGATGCTGTTCAACCGGTAAGTCAGAATTTTTTTTGCGCGGGTCTTGCACGATCAGAGCACGGCACCGTATCTTTGCACTCCCAATTGGGAAAATAGAGTGAACTGCCGAAGTGGTGAAATTGGTAGACACGCACGTTTCAGGGGCGTGTGTCTTTACGGACATGCGAGTTCGAGTCTCTCCTTCGGCACACAATAAGGGTTTTAATTAACTGAATTTCAGTTAATTAAAACCCTTTCTCTTTTCATGGTGGACAGGTTGGTTTTAATGGTTGTGCCTTGTCGAGATCACGGCTTTTTCTTTTCTACCGTAAGTACGCCCTGCATCACGCGCCAATGGCCAGGAAACGAACACAAAAACGGATACTGTCCAGGCTGATCGGGGGCTTTGAAGGTGAGCCGAAATCGCTGACCAGCATTAACCAGGGGAGTGTAGAACAGAACATCCGGGCTGTCGGGGACGAAATTACGCTCGAAGCCGTCCGTTAAACGGGCCATCGCATCGGCTGCTTCGCCCACCCGTTGGGCACTTCCGGGTTTCACGATAACCACGTTATGGGGCATCAGGTCAGGGTTTTCGAACAGAAGAACCACTGATTTTCCAGCCGGTACTACCAGGTTTTTCTTGTCGAAGGCCATCTTTGCTTCAACGGCCGTCAGCCTAATCTCCAGCGTGCCAATATCTGCCAACTGCGTCAGCAAGGCGGGCCTGTTTTTTACCGGAACATCCGCTACCAACCCTTTGGCAAGGCCCACCAGCTGCACAAAGGCTGGTGCGTTCTGACGGTCTTCGGGTGTGTGGCGGAGCGATTCGATCAAGCTGGTTAATGCCTGAACTTTTTCATCAGGTGTGCGGCTCAGCTTCATGAGCAAGGGGTAGGCTAAGGCCGGTTCCCGGATAGCCAGTGCCGTTACGTTAGGTCGAAAAGCAGCCTTGAGTACCCCGTCGGGCAGGAGCGAAAGACCCGTCAGATAGCTAATGCGGCCCGATGAATCGGCCTGCGCCAACGGCCACACAGACTGGTCGGATTGCTCGGCCATGATGATCACCGCCATGCCCGCTGCCCGCACAAATTGGCTGGTGTCATGCCGAATGAGTGCCGTAATTTCGGGTATCAGGGGCTTGAGGTCTGACATGGGCAGGGTCAGCAGCAATTGCGTTAAGGGTACAAGGGTTTTGGTCGGCTCAGGCTGGCGTTGTGCTGCCTGCGCACGGATAATATGCAGCAGAACTTCGGCCTGATTAGTATTCCGGGCCTCGGCAACTAAGCGGAGCAAGTTCCGGCGTTTGGTCATGGCCACATCAGGCCGGGTTAGCAACGCAGTGCGTACAGTTTCGGTTTGGGGTAAAGCCAGCAACTCAGGTTCGGTGCATAAGCGGAGCATATAGTCAGTGGCCGATACTGTATTTGGAGCGTTTGCCTGCCCCATACGCGCCAGCCACAGGGGTTTGAGCGCCAGCAGAGTTTCCCGAAGGGCGTAGTCGAGGTAGTAATCGGTGGGGTGGTTGAGCGCGTCTAACGCAGCACTGACGGCGGGTTCGGTGTCGAAAAAACTCAGGGACACCACCGCTTCAAGCCGTACCCTCGGCGAGGCATCGTTGGCCTGCAAACGCATCAACGCAAGCGATCCAGGAACGCGGTCACGCCAGTGCAGTAACACACGGGTAGCTGCAGTCCGGGCCTCATACAATTGGGCCGCAAGCAGTGTTTTTAGCAAGGTTTCGTTCACCACATTAAAATCCTGGTATAGCCATAACCCTTCCATCAACTGATGCTCGTACTCAGGATGGCTTTTGTCTAAGCTGGCAAGCCATGTTTCAACTTTGGACAACACGTCTGCTGGAGCCTGTTCCCGAAGTTGAGCACGGGATCGGTAGCGAAACCGATCTTCGTGGGTCTTCAGGTTGTCGAGGAGGGCTGTAACAGACTGCTTCGACACATCCACGACGGACAGAAGCGGTTTGCCAGTGTGCGTAATGCGCCAGATGCGACCGTGCGACGTATCGCGGGCAGGGTCGCGGGGTGGGTTTTCGCCGTGAGAGATGAGCGGGTTATACCAATCTACCAAATACAACGCACCATCGGGCCCAAACTTCAGATCAATCGGGCGGAAGTTCGGGTCGGTCGATTGTAGCAACGGTTCTACTTCTTTGCTACCAATACCCGACCCCTTCTGAATAATCCGGTGTTGCTTAGCCCCCTGAAAACCGATGTTGTTATTCACTAAAAAATCGCCCTGAACGCTATCGGGAAACTGACGGCTCGACACGATTTCGATGCCCGCCGTAGGCCGAACGCGGGTTTCGGTGAACATGGCAATACGGGGGTGTTTGGCTGGATAAACAACCTTACCCGTCATGGGCGGGGCGAAATAGTTGGAGCCATCGGAAGCATCGCCGATCAGATGCGTTCCCCACTTGTCGAACACGTTACCCCAGGGGTTGTAGTAGGGGTAGGAAATGTAGTGCGTCAGCCGGGCTGTTCGAGGCTCAAAGCGATAGGTAGTCCCGGCATAAGACCGCACGGGGCCGTAGGGCGTTTCGATCTGCGAATTCAGGAACGTACCTTCGTTAAAATACAATGCCCCGTCAGGCCCGTAGGTAAAGGCGTGGGTAGCGTGGTGGCTGTCTTCTGAGCCAAAACCCGTCAAAACCACTTCCCGCACATCGGCTTTATCGTCGCCATCGGTGTCTTTCAGAAACAACAGGTCGGGTTCCTGAGAAACGTACACCCCCGATTCGGCGTTCCAACCGTTGCCGAATTCAAAACCGAGTGGGAGGTACAGGTCATCGGCAAAAACAGTGTGTTTATCGGCTACTCCGTCGCCGTTGGTATCTTCCAAAATAATGAGCTTGTCGTGGACCGGAATTCCTGGAAAATACTGTGGGTAAGTAGGCATGGTAGCCACCCACAACCGGCCACGGGCATCGAAATTCATGGCTACTGGTTTTTCTACGGGAAAGTCTTTTTCGGAAGCAAACAAGTTTATTTCGTATCCTTTTGGCAGTTTGAAGGAGGCTGTCGTGGTCAGCCATTCCTTTTGGTGGTGCTGATGAGCGGCCGCATGGGCGGCCTTTCCCTGTCGGCCCAGCATTGGCACCGTGGGTAGAAGGGCGGGATCAACGGATTTGCCCCGGCGGTCTACGATCTCAAGGGCTTTGCGATACGATTCTGTACCCTTGTTTTTTCCCAGTTCCCAAATCACCGAGTCGAGGGCGGCCACCATCTGATTCAGCTTACGCAGTTCGGGCGGAAACGCAATCACGCCGAACGGCTCCCGTCGCCGGCCATAAATATACTCGCCGTTGACGGCTCGCCAGCGGTAAAAAAAATGGGTGTCTTTCAGGTGAATCACCTGCCTGAGTTTCAGGCTGGACTCACTATTCGGGTCAGCCATGCGGCCCCAGCCCAGCGACTGCCCCATCCAGTCCGCTGCCAGCCGGTA
>JBBRUB010000394.1:0-4578 GCA_038248175.1 Cytophagales bacterium
CTAATCCCGGACAGCTTCAGATTGATTTTCTGGCTAATTTCCGGCAAATACTGGTTAGTCTTGGCGGTCCTGAAAACCTCCCTGTCAACGAAAGTCTGTTCCTGCGCATGACCGATCAGTGGGAGGCTACCCACGTGCTGCCCGCCGACTTGCTGTTCACCAAAAGCCCCATAGAAGCCATTGTGTTTCGGATGAAGAAACTTGATGCCGGTACGGACCGGCTTCAGTTTCCAGCAGAACTGATTGGTGGCGAAATTCGGGGTGAGAAAGGGTTGACGGGTTTCGCAGCTACGTTCCGTGAGCAGGGGTGGGTTATTCTTCCCGCCGAACTGTCGGCTATGTACAGGAATCTGTTTCTGAACATTCTGACGGCTGCGGTTGGTCTGGCGCATTTAGACCTGTCGAAAGCTGAGTTGCTGGCAGAAGCCGAACGTACAGCTTTGTCGGCGATGTTGCCCGAAGAGGAGGTTCGTAAGTTCTTTGGTTTACGTCTGTCGAGATTTCCAGAATCGTTCCGCAGCGAGGTAGCCAACTATTTCAATCTCCCATTTGAATACGTCCTGAAGCGTGCTAATCACCTCGGCATGGTATCAGAGCAGGTCATTGACGAAGTCCGCCATACGCCACAGACACGGAACATGCTGCGCCGGGCTGCGTAGTCAGGCTACTTAACCGATGTATGTGAGATACTATAGCTTAATACTGACAAACTTTGCTTTATTTAGCCGGTTGGATATACCTTTATCCTGACCGGCTTTTTTTATGAAATTGACAGGCAAGATTTCTTTGGGATTGCTGTTGCTGATAGCAATAGTAGCCGTTGGTATGCGGATAAATGCCAAACGTCAGCGCGATAATGAACAGACCTATCATGCTGGACTCAAAAAAACGCTGACCGTCTCGAGCAGTTCGTTTCCGCCGGGGGGCGATATGCCTATCAACTGTACCTGCAAAGGGAAAGAAGCCTCGCCCGCCCTTAGCTGGGAAAGCAGCACCACGGATGCCGAAGCATACGCCGTACTGATGACCGACCCCGACGTATCATCGCCCAATTTTCCGCTTTATAATCTGTCCCATTGGGTACTGTACAACCTGCCCGCTTCGGTCAGGAGTCTGCCCGAAGGCGTAACGACGGAACAACTACGGATGCTGGGCGGAAAAACCGGCAGGAACGGTACAGGGAGTCTGGCCTACATCGGCCCGTGTCCGCCCATTGGGCGTCATGCCTATATATTCCGGGTTTACGCTCTTGACCAGCCAATCACACTGGCCGACGCACCCGACAAGCAAACCGTGATGGAAGCTATGCAGGGTCATATTCTGGAGTATGGCGAGCTGATCGGCTATTTTCAATAACCGCTTACTCCAGCTCTCTGACCTCAATTTGGTTAAGCCACCTCACGTGCCGTATTCCGGTATGATTTCATTGGTACAAACGCACCGTTACGCCGTCAATAGGTTGCCTGTTGTCTCATCGTATCACATCGTACAACAGGATAGGAAAAGCAGGAAACAGAAGTCAATGTTTGGTGTTTTCATACATTTGTTCTGAACAGCCGCGTTTTCTCTTTTTCCAACATGTTTAATGAAACAGTACTTTTCTTTTTTTGCCATACTGTTCGTTGTGGCTACTGGCTGGGCACAAACGAACGAGTCAGCAATCATAGTAGCAGGTACCGTGACCGATGCGCAGGGGCAACCGCTGGCGGGCGTAACAATCCTCGTTCGTGGTACTAACGATGGCACTATTACGCAGGCCGACGGTAGCTTTGCCCTCTCTACAAACCGATTGCTGCCCGTAACGATCACCGCTTCATTCATTGGCTATCGGCGCGAAAGCGTGTTTGTGCGGGGTATTAATTTTCGGGCCATTAACATACAAATGACGGAAGAAGCCATTCTGGCCGATGAGGTTGTGGTGGCTGCCAGCCGGGTACCGGAAGATATTCGCAAAGCTGCCGTGACGGTCGAGAAACTGGGCGTCCGGCAACTGGCCAGCTCTCCGGCAGCTACGCCCTACGATGCGCTGCAAAATCTGAAAGGTGTTGACTTGCTGACGCAGAGCCTGACCTTCAAATCGGTAAATGTGCGGGGCTTTGGGGCCAACAATAACAACCGCTTCGTACAGCTTACCGACGGCATGGACAATCGCTCGCCGGGACTGGGGTTTGGGTTCGGCTCGGTAGCGGGCATTTCGGACCTCGATATCGAGAGTATTGAGCTGATTCCTGGCGCGTCGTCGGCGTTGTACGGGCCGGATGCGTTGCAGGGACTGATGCTGACTACGAGCAAAAATCCGTTCACCTACCAGGGCCTGAGTGCACAGGTGAAGGTGGGCATAAACAACGTTGGTAAAGCGAATTTTGGCCCAAAACCTTATACGGATTATGCCATTCGCTACGCTAAACAGCTCAACAACCGCCTGGCATTTAAGGTAAGCTTTCAGCGGCTAACCGGCACCGATTTTATTGCCGATAATTACGACGACCGCTCGACCCGTGCCCGAACCAATTTCTTTGTTACCGACCCACGCCGTAGTAACGTAGCGACGGGTATTGCCTACGTGCCAAACAACAACCCGACCACCAACTTCGAGTACGACGGCGTGAACAGTTACGGCGATGATGTTAACAACGGCGGGGCGTTTCGCTATCCGGCCAACTACGCCAACTCGCTGCTACAGAACAAACTCGTGACCCGTACCGGCTATACTGAGCTGGATGTACTGGGCAACAACGGGCGGGTCTTTAACAACCGGGCCAACGTATCGCTTCATTACAAACTGACGGAGAAAATTCAGGCATCGGCAGGCTGGTATTACGGCAACGGCAATTTTATCCGTACAGCGGGCTTCCGCGAGTTTTTTCCCGATTACCGACGAAATCAATTCAAAGCTGAAGTCCAGGGCGATAACTTCTTTGTACGGGCCTATACCACGCAGCAACGTGCTGAAGGTTGGAACATTGGCCAGACAGCGCGCGCCATCAACAACGCCTGGAAGCCGCTCAATCAGTGGGCTGCTGAGTTTGGTCAGGTTTACATCGAAAACAAGTTCGGTATTGACCAAGCCCGCGCTGTGGCCGACCGGGGCCGCTATCTGCCCGGTTCAGCATCGTTCAACCAAGTACGTGATTTGTTTGCCAATACGTTCAATACCGATACTATTCCGGGTTTCAACGGCGCGAAAGGGCTGCGATTCCGGGACAATTCGCAACTGTGGCATTACGAGGGTATGTACAACTTTACGTCGCTGCTCGATGACAAAGTCGAATTGCTGGCGGGGGCAAGTCTGCGCCGATTCGTGCTGGAATCGGGCGCTACGTCGTTTCCGCGCCGGGCCGACGGGTCAGAATACACTATCAATGAATTTGGGGCATACATCCAGGCGTCGAAAGAATTACCCGTATCGCTGGGTACCAGCGTCCTGACTGTAAAACCAACGCTGGCTTTGCGCTACGACAAAAATCAGTACTTGTCGGGTGGGTTTACGCCGAGGGCATCGGCGGTGGTGAGTTACGGTGTGCATAACCTGCGGGCGTCCTGGCAGTCGGCGTTTCGGAATCCGGCACCGGGGCAGTTGTTTGCGGTACCTCCGGTGGGTCTGGCGGGTGAGATTGGCGGGTTGTCGCAGGCATACAACGGAGCCGGGCTGAACAGTAATCCGGGCTATCTGGAAACCGAAGTGCAGCCCTATGTAATCAGTTCAGGCACCGCCGTGGCCCCGCAAACGTTTCGTATCGACCCAACGCAGTTCACGACCGAGAAAATAAAGACATGGGAAATCGGCTACAAAACACTTATTGCCAACCGGTTCTACGTCGATGCGTACTATTTCGGTAGCCGTTACACCGATTTTATTGCCGCCCAGAACGTGTATCAACTGCTCAGACCGACCGATGGACCGCCGGCTCTGCTTTCGCCCGCCAACTACCGGTCGTTGCAGGTAAATTTTAATAATACGAACGAGATTTTTGTGCGGGGCGCGGGCATTGGGCTGGAATACGGGCTGGGCCGGGGCTATACGCTGAGCGGTAACTATGCCTGGCAAACCGGACTTATCACCCTGCGCGACGCCCGGGGCAACGTTCGCACCGACCGGGCGGGCGTCCCCATCGAAAAACGAAAAATGAGCAACCCGGAAGTCTCGCAACTCGGTCGTAACTTCTTTATCTCGCCCGAAAACCGGTACAATATCAGCCTGGCTAATCCGCGCCTGACCGAGCGGCTCGGTGCCACACTCACCTTTCGCTGGACCGATCAGATGTGGGTAGAACAGGGAACAACAGCTGGCGACATCTGGCTACCGTCCTGGAGCAGCCTCGATGCGCAGGTATCGTACAAAGTACCCGCGTTCAAATCGGTTGTGAAACTGGGCGGCACCAACATCCTGAACCAATATTATGCGCAGGGCTACGGCTTGGCCCGCATTGGGGGGCTTTATTACGTCAGTATCACGTTTGATGAGTTGATGCGGTAAATGTACGAGCGGGTTCTCATAGCAGTTCGCATCGGCCAGCCGTTACGTCGGCTTCTACTTTCTTGTATTTTACGTCGTTGACCAGTTTCCCGTCAGTATAA
>JBBRUB010000395.1:0-4575 GCA_038248175.1 Cytophagales bacterium
ATTTACCGCTGCGGATCGACTCGATATACGACTGCTTGGTATCTGTGTTGCCATTGGAGTGAGCGTAGATCAGATCATCGGCCAGTACTTTGTCCAGCGTGGCATAGTCTTTACTCACCTGCGCATCGAACCGGCGTCGTTCGGTATCAATCACGGCTTTTTCATCGTTGGACTGAGCCGCCACAAACTGGGCAGCGAGCAATAGGCAGAGTGTCAGGATATGTTTCATGGTTTTTAAAAGTCATTTTTTTGTGGTTGATAGTCATGCTTCGTAATTCGTTGCATTCGCTATAAACAAAAAGAGTAACGCTAACTTATTTACTATTCAGTTCGGTGATGGCCTGATAGACCAGCACTTTAAATTTATCGTTCAGGTCGCCGTAGCTATTCGGCACTTTCTGGGTGTATAGCAACGCCACAATACCCTCTTTTGGGTCAACCCAATACGTAGTGCCGAAGAAACCGCCCCAATCGTAACTGCCCTGCGACACCGGCAAACGGGGCACGCTTTTCTCTGACGTGATGGCAAAACCCAGCCCAAACTTGTTGATACCCTGGTTCAAATCGCCAATTTGGTTGGTTGTAATGAGCCGCACCGTCGTGGGGCTGAGGATGCGTTTACCGTTGTACTCGCCCCCGTTCAGCATCATTTGCAGGAAAATGGCGTAGTCCAGCATCGTAGAGGACAGCCCCGCCCCGCCCGAAAAATACGTCCCGGTCTGCTTTGGGTAATTTTCCGAAATGCCGCCCTGGGCAGGCAATCGCTGAATCGCCTTGTTGGCATCTTCAGTATAAACCCGCGTCAGGCGATTCTGGAGTTTGGCGGGCAGGTAAAAATAGGTGTCGTTCATGCCCAGCGGATCGAACAGGCGGGTCCTCAGAAATACGTCCAGCGATTGTCCCGACAGCACCTCGATCAGCCTCCCCACCACATCGACGCTCAGGCCATAGCTCCAGCGGTCGCCGGGCTGGTGCAGGAGTGGCAGCGCGGCCAGCCGGTCCATGGCGTCTTCGAGCGTACCGCCGGGCGTACCGATGCCGCTCGGAATCTGGTTTTTGGCGTAGATAGCGACAGCCTCTTTGGCCCCAATACCGGGGTAGCTGATGCCCGACGTGTGGGTAAGCAACTGCCGGATGGTAATGGGGCGCCTGGCCGGTACGGTGGTATAGGTCGTGTCTTTCTCGTTGTATTTGTCCAGCACCGTCATGTTTTTGAAGACCGGAATGTAGTTTGAGACGGGGTCGTCGAGCAGGAATTTCCCTTCCTCGAAAAGCATCATCAGGCCAATGCTGGTGATGGCTTTAGTTTGCGAGGCAATCCGGAAAATAGCGTCTCGTTTGAGCGGTGTACCGGCTTTCATATCGTCCTGACCGTAGGCTTTATGATAGACAATACGCCCATTGCGGGCTACCAGCACCGCCACACCCGCCTGTTTCCCCTGTTTTATATAGTCGTTGATAACTGCATCCATGCGCCGGAGTCGGTCGCTGCTCATGCCGACGCTTTCGGGCGGGGCATCCTGCAAAACAGGCTGCGTAGTGGCCGCGCGGGCGGCTGTACGAATGGCAGTGGGCGTCTGAGCGGACGCAGACAAAAAAAGACCGGCCATCAGGCCGGTCAGAAGATACGTTTTCATCAATGAACCGGGGTTAAGAACCGGCTCAAGTTAGTTTATTTTTTGGTTCCGGTCACGGATTCATTCCGTTTAACAGGCGCACCTGTACTTAACCCTTCGGTAGTAATCGTGATTGCCAAATCTTTGCCCGCCAGCACACCCGTTGCCGTAAAGTTGCCCTCGACTACCTTACCCAGCACATTCATCTGATCGGTTTTTCGATCGATAACGGCAAAGCCTTTATCGGTCAGTTCGGCAGTAAGTTTAAGGGGTGTAGGCCGGCCAAGCGACGAGGTAACTTCAACATACATTTCTTTGGGATTGGGCGCGTTAGTAATTACCGTAGTGGCCGAGCCAGTCTGGGTAACGCCCTCGAAACCCCCTACGTTCAGCGCACTCGACATACCCCCTTCGTACCGACCCACATACTGCTCGCGGGGATCGATATCCGGGTCGGTACCGCCTTTATTCTTGCAGGACATGGCCAGCGAGCCGAGAAGAAACAGGGCCATTACAACAACGGAATACGAGCGAATGGCGGGCAAAATAGTGTTCATCGGAATAAGAATTGGGTTACGTTCTGGTGTTCGTCTATCAAACGCTGTGCCGAATTTTAAAGTATAACCGCGTAGTTACGCAGGCTTTCAGAATCGACGAGACGACTCATTTTTCAGGTAATTTTAGTCATTCACCCATCAAACCGACCGGGCGCAAACGGGGCCATGTCCAACGTTGGTTTATTACCGGCAATTGCATCGGAAACAAGTTTGCCCGTAGCCGGTCCAAGGCTCAGGCCCATCATACCGTGGCCGGTGGCTCAACCCCCGGATGGTATCGTTTTCGGGATGCGTGAAGGTGTATTTCTCGTTCATGGCCCGCGCCCAGGCAATAAGCTGTTCGGCTTTGTAATGCTCCAGACCGGGGAAGTTTGGCTGCGGGTCCACGATGACGTAAAAGTTACCGCCGTAAGCTACATCGACGGTTAGCTTTTCGGCGGCCAGATACGACTTGATATTCGTAATCTTCACCGACGAAACCCGGCTACCGTCCAGCACGTACTCGGCCCGGACAAGTCCGGCGGGGACTTCCAGATTCAGGACGCCCGGCGTTTTGGGTCGAATCAGATTTTGCTCAATGGCCACCGTTACCGTACCAATAGTACCGTGACCGCACATGGGCAAACAGCCCGAGGTTTCGATGAATAGAACACCTGCGTCGTTGGGCGGATACATTACTTGACCTGCCGAACGTTGACGTAATAGTTGGCATCGACATTGAGCGATGACACGTTTTTAGCCGCCATCGTTTGCCAGGCTGTTACTGGCAGGACGTTGGTATAAACGGGCGAATCGCCGAAACATACCCGTACCGGCATGTCAAAACCCGCCACGCAGTTGCTCCAGCGGTAATGGGCCACGCCGTTTTTTAGCTGGTATTCCAGCACCGGAATACGGGTATCGCGCAGGTACTGATCGAAAACGTGTTGCAGGTTTAGCCCGGCCTGCTTACTCATGTACTGTTCGATTTGAGCGGTTGTAACGGTCTGATGATAGAAGGTTTTGTTCATACCCCGCAGCAATTGACGCCATTTCTCATCGTCGTTCACGAGTTGCCGGATGGTGTGCAGCATATTGCCGCCTTTGTAGTACATATCGCCCGACCCGGACTTGTTCACGTTGTACGTACCGATGATGGGGCTATCGTTGCGGACGTTGTTGCGGCAGCCGATTACGTACTGCGCCCCGGCTTCCTTACCCCAGTAATACTCGACAAACAGGTTTTCAGCATAATTGGTAAAGCTCTCGTGAATCCACATATCGGCCACGTCGCGGTAGGTGATGTTGTTGGCGAACCACTCGTGACCCGACTCGTGTACGATGATAAAATCCCAGAGCAGTCCCCAGCCCGTTCCGGACAAATCGCGCCCCAGATAGCCATTTTTGAAGCGGTTGCCATAAGTCACGGAACTCTGATGTTCCATACCCAGATACGGTGCCTGTACTAGTTTATAACCATCTTCGTAGAATGGGTACGGTCCAAACCAGTGTTCAAACGCCTTGAGCATCATCGGCACCTGCATGAATTGCTTTCGCGCCCGGTCTTCGTCTTCGGGCAGGGCGTAAAAATCCAGGGCAAGCGGCCCCCTCTCTCCTGCGTAAGTATCGGACCAGTGCGCGTAGCGGGCGGCATTCACGTTTACGCCATAGTTATTGATTGGATTCGCCACGAACCAGTCGAAAGTACGGGTACCATCGCCGTTATCGATTGTTTTGAGCAATCGGCCATTCGAGACGTCCATGAGCGGTTTAGGAACCGTCGCGCTGATGCGCATACTGTCGGGTTCGTCGTACATGTGGTCTTTACAGGGCCACCACGCACTCGCGCCCAGGCCCTGACAGGCCGTAGCGATGAACCACTGCCGGGTAGAATCACGCGCCCAGACGAAGCCACCGTCCCAGGGCGGTTTTATGGCCACACGAGGTTTGCCTTCGTAAAATACCGTTATTTGTTCGGTACGTCCGGCTTTTTGCGGCTTGGTGAGCGTCACAAAAAAAGCATCGCCATCGCGCCGGAACGCCAGCGATTTTCCATCTTGCTCCACCCGCGTAATCCTGAGGGGCCGCTGCAAGTCGATTTGCATTTCCTGCGCCGGTTTCAGGACAGTATAGGCAATGACATTACTACCCCGCACGGCACTGTCGGCAGGCAGCAGCTTGATGCTGAGGTGGTAGTACGTTAAATCCCACCAGGCCCGCTGGGGCGTAATGGCCCCCCGCAGCGTATCGTCGTGCGTAAACGCGCTGGTTTGCGCGAGGGAAACGCCGGGTAGTACTATCAATAATAGCCAATAGAGGATCTTCATAATCAAATCATTGAAGACAGGTTAGGAGGGGTTTGTCATGCTGACCGGTCAGCATGACAAACCCCTCCTAACCTGTCTTCAATGATTTGATTATGA
>JBBRUB010000396.1:0-4568 GCA_038248175.1 Cytophagales bacterium
ACCATTCGTAACATTCGTAGTACGAAGCAAATTTCGCCGAAAACAGCCCTGCCTCTCACCGTCAAAACCAATAATTCTATCCGTTTCGGACCCTTTGAGTCGCTTATCCAGAAAATGGCCAATGTGTCGGAGGTCAGTTACGTGAGCGAAGCCGTTGGCCAATCTGCCGATTCGGTATCGTTTCTGATAAAAAGCGATGAGTTTTTCGTGAGTGTAGCGGGTGAGATTGACGTGGAGCAGGAAATTGAGACGGCTCAGAAAGAACTGGATTATCTGCTTGGGTTTCGGGATTCGATACTGAAGAAGCTGTCGAACGAGAAGTTCGTGGCCAACGCCAAACCTGAAGTCATTGAGCGGGAACGCCAGAAACTCGCCGATGCCAATGCCAAAATTCTGGCTTTACAACAGCGACTTTCAGCCCTAAGAAGTTAATATAACTTATAATAGGTCAAATAAAAAACAGAATTGTTGTATTTTTGGCCTCACCTCAACGGAGTTTCCTCATGAATAAGTGCGTGTTTCTGGACCGAGATGGCGTTTTAAATGAAGACAGAACCGATTATGTATATCGGGTCGAGGACTTCATCATTCCCAACGGCGTACCAAAGGCGCTACGCTTGTTAAAAGACGCGGGTTATCTGCTCATCGTCATTACCAATCAGGCGGGCATTGCCAAAGGGCTGTACACGCGCGACGATGTAATGAACTGCTATAATTATCTGCAACAGCAGTGCGATCACGTCATTGACGACATCTATTACAGTCCGCACCATCCGCAATACGACAGCGAATCGCTGACCCGAAAACCCGGCTCGCTGATGCTCGAAAAGGCAATGGCCAAATATGGTATTGCGGCCGATAGTTCGTGGATGATTGGCGATGCCCTGCGCGACATGCAGGCGGGTCGGCGGGTGGGTGTCCGTACCGTTCGGATTATGCGCCAGCCAGAACCATCTGCCGAGTACGATGCCTGCACCACAAACCTGCTCGAAGCCTCACGGTTTGTACTTGAACAGCAATAAAGCAAAGAAGCCGCCAACTCCTGTGCAGGAGTTGGCGGCTTCTTTGCTATTGTCATGGTCAGACCCGAACCTGCTGCACTGATGCCGGTTTCTGAACACTTCCGTAGGCAGGGCAATTCGCCTTCCGCGCACAGGACCCGAGCGATGCCGTAGCCAGCAGTATTGCCAAAATGAGTAATTTTTTCATGAATACGTTCGCGTTTTGATTCGTTCGTCATTAAATGGATAAACGAAAATAATGCCAAAACTTTACAGACTACACATTTTCTTGTCGCCAATTGATTAATCGGCGGCATGAAGTATGGTCAATTCTCTTCCTCTATCAACTCGGCTTCTTCCTCACGCTCTTCAGCAGCTTCGGTTGCTTCGAGTTCGGTCATGCCGGGTTCGGCACCACCGTAACCCAGAATTTTGAGCATGGTTTCGCTGTTCTGCTCCGGCGCAAACAGGCGCGTTCTGAGGTTACCTTGGTCGTCTTTATCGATAATAACGTGCTGAGGGGCTGGAACCAGGCAGTGCTGAATACCACCATATCCGCCCAGCGATTCCTGATACGCGCCGGTATGAAACAGGCCAACGTACTGCTCTTCGGCTTCCTGATCGAAAATGGGCAGGAACAAATCGGCACTGTGCGTTTCAGTATTATAAAAATCGTGCGAGTCGCAGGTTAAACCGCCGAGGTTCACTTTCTGGTACGGATTGTCCCAGTTGTTCACCGACAGCATGATGTATTTCTGCCCCAGGCCCCACGAATCGGGCAGTTGCGTAATGAACGAGCCGTCGATCATATACCACAACTCCTTGTCATTCTGCAACTTCTGGTCAATCACTTTATAGATGACCGCCCCACTTTCGCCCACCGTGTACGAGCCAAACTCGGTGAAGATGTTTGGTACAGGTACGTTGTTCTTATTGCAAATCCACTGGATGCTCTCCACAATCTGGTCGATCATGGCCTGGTAGTCGTACGTAAACTGGAACGACGTCTGAATCGGCATACCACCGCCAATGTCGATTGAATCGAGATCGGGACACATTTTGGCCAGTTCGCAGTATTTATACATGAACCGGCTCAATTCACTCCAATAATACGCGCTGTCTTTGATGCCCGTATTGATGAAGAAGTGCAGCATCTTGAGCTTAAACTGCTCGTTAGTGGCAATCTTGCTCCGGTACAGTTCATTCACATCACTGTATCGAATACCCAGCCGCGACGTGTAGAACGCAAAGTTGGGTTCTTCATCGGTCGCGATACGAATGCCGAAGTTCACCGTGTCCGCCGTCACCGTATTTTCATAGGCTTCAATTTCTTTCAGATTATCCAAAACCGGAAGGACGTTAAAGCCTTCATTTATCATCTCGCTGATATACTGCGTATAAAGCGGGCGTTTATAGCCATTGCAAATGATATACGTGTTTTTGTTGACCTTTTCGGCTTTGACCAGCTCCCGGATAATCTGAATGTCGTACGCCGACGACGTTTCGAGATGAACGTTATTACTCAGCACTTCGTCGAGCACAAATTTGAAATGCGACGATTTTGTGCAGTAGCAATACGTATAGCTCCCTTTGTAATTGTACCGTTTCAGGGCATTTTTGAACAGCTGTTTGGCGTGTTCGATATGCTCTGTGATCTTCGGCAAGTACGTTAATTTCAGGGGTGTCCCATACTCCTTAACAATGTCCATAAGCGGTACATTGTTGAACATGAGCTGGTCATTTTCCACGTTGAACTCCCGCGTTGGAAATTCAAACGTCTGGTCAATAAGGTCATAGTATGTCTTCATCCTTACTATTGGGGCATAAAATGAAACGTCTCGCTTGCGTAGAGGCTGAGAACTGGAAACAGCCAGTTTTTATTTGTATTGGTAACAGGTTTATCAACGAAAAAGCCGGGGGTTTGATTCGAGATAGTTCAAATTTAACGAGCTGCACACGACGATACAGGCAGCATTGACCCGTAGGGTATTCTGGTTGCTTTGTGCGGATATGTCTCTGCGTTTGGCCCATAAAAGACGTATTTTTGTTGGCTACTGATTCAAAAACCGAATGCAAAAATCCATTCATTTCATTTCCATTGGCGGCAGTGCCATGCACAATCTGGCTATCAGTCTCCAGCAATATGGGCATATAATAACCGGCTCTGACGACGAACTTTACGAACCATCACGGTCGAGGCTCGAACAACAGGGTATCTTACCAGCAATGGCGGGTTGGTTTCCAGAAAAGATAACGGCGGAGTTAAGTGCTGTAATCGTGGGTATGCACGCCCGCAAAGACAATCCTGAATTACTGAAAGCACAGCAAATGGGCATTCCTGTTTTTTCGTACCCAGAATACGTGTATGAGCAAAGCAAGCAGAAGCAGCGTGTCGTTATCGCCGGGAGCCACGGCAAAACAACCATCACGTCAATTATCATTCACGTTTTAGCTTATCACAATCAACGTTTCGATTATCTGGTCGGCGCTCAACCCGACGGCTTTACCACAATGGCCAGACTAACGGCTGATGCGCCGATCATCATCATAGAAGGTGACGAATACGCTTCTTCGCCAATTGATTCTCAGCCTAGGTTTCTTCACTATAACCCGCACATTGCACTCATCAGCGGTATTGCCTGGGATCACGTCAATTTTTATCCAACCTGGGAGGAGTATGTTAGTCAGTTTGAGCATTTAGCTGAAGCGATGCCTAGGGCCGGTATATTAATCTTTGACGAATCAGATGATATGCTTGACATAATTGGCCAGAAAGAGCGACCTGACGTCACAAAAGTACCTTACGATGTTCATCCAAGCACAATTGTTGATGGACAGACTTTTTTAATTACCAAGCATAATGCACCAGTACCCGTCAGAATTTTTGGTGAACACAACATGAAGAACATGGCCGGAGCTATGACGGTATTGGACTACATCGGCATAACCGAAGAGCAGTTTTACGAAGCTATTCCATCATTCAAAGGCAACGAATCCCGGCTTGAAAAGATAGTCCAGCAGGGTAACCGAATTCTATTTCATGACCTTGCCCACTCCCCATCCACGGTGAGGGCTACTACGAACGCGGTCAAGAAACAGCATCCTGAAAGCCGTTTACTGGCTATAGTTGAATTACACACGCCTAATAACCTAAGCAAAACGTTTTTGAGTCAGTACAAAGGGACGCTGGATTCGGCTGAGGTATCGGCTGTGTACCTTGATGCAATTGCCTTAAGTACGCGGCAGGATGACCCTGTTACCGTATCTGATGTTATTGATGCATTCGGGCGATCCGATCTGCGCGTGCTTTCAAGCCCTGACGAACTAAGAACATTCATTTTGGACCAGCGTTCTGAAACCGATATTACGCTAATGATGAGTTCAGCGAGTTTCGGGATGGATATTACATCGTTGTTCAATAGTTTTTAGTAGGGGCTGATCTTACATTTCAGTGGAGGTATAAAATGCAAAAGGCCGTTGTCGAGTTGACAACGGCCTTCGCCCTCAAATAACAGCAGGTGGCACCTTCCTACTCTCCCACCTGTGACGGCAGTACCATCGGCAGTA
>JBBRUB010000397.1:0-4562 GCA_038248175.1 Cytophagales bacterium
GGTGAGGCCCCGACAACGAGCCAAAAAAGAAGATCAAGTGAATTGCATTTCAAATTTGAAGTCAAGCAAAGAAAACCGGCAGGGTTCCTCTGGAGACCCTGCCGGTTTTTTATTAACAGACTGACTGCCCCTCTGCTCAGCCCGTATAAGCTACGCGCCAGATGCGCCCGCTGGCATCGTCGGTTACGAGTACGGAGCCATCGGGCAGGGCGACGACACCTACCGGACGCCCGTACACATCTTCGTTATTGCCCGCTACAAATCCCGTCAGGAAGTCTTCCGGGATGCCGGGTTTGCCATTGGCAAAGGGTACGAAAACGACTTTATAGCCCGACAGATTGGCGCGATTCCAGGAACCATGCTGACCAATAAACGCGCCGTTAAGGTATTTCTCCGGAAAGGTCGAGCGCGACCCCGGTATCTGGTTGTAGAAAGTTAGTCCAAGCGAGGCCGTGTGGGCGCCGAGGGCTACATCGGGTACTACCGCTTTTCTGACTAGGTCGGGGCGTTCGCCCGCCCGTCGCGGGTCCACATTCTGACCGTAGTAGCTGTATGGCCAGCCGTAAAACGCGCCGGGCTTCACGCTTGTCAGGTAGTCCGGTACGAGTTCGTCGCCGAGTTCATCGCGTTCGTTCACGGCCGTGTAGAGTACGGGTTTCGCACTGCTGTCGGTGGTGGGTTGCCAGGCCATGCCCACGGGATTGCGCAGACCACTGGCATAAATTACCAGCTCAGAGCCGTCGGGGTTGATCTGTAAAATATTGGCCCGACGTTGCTCATATTCCATACCGTTCTCGCCCACGTTACTGCCCGATCCTACCGAGATATAGATTTTCTTTCCGTCGGCACTGGCCAGCAGGTTGCGCGTCCAGTGGTTATTATACCCCCCGGCGGGCAGGTCGAGGATTTTTTTGCCGGGGGCGGTAATGGTAGTTTGCCCCGTCTGGTACGCAAACGCCAGCAATCCATCGGTATTGGCCACATAGAAGCGATTGTTCAGCACGAGCATACCGAACGGCTGATTAAGTCCCGGCGTGGATTCGCCCGTCAGGAAGCTCTGGCGGAGGTCGGGTTTACCATCGTTATTGGTGTCGCGCAACAGGGTTATACGGTTGGGGCTTTCTCCCTGTGGTTCGGCGTCTTTCTGACCAGATACGACGTTCACAATTTTGCTTTTAATGCCGCTACGTTCGGTCTTCGACTCGGCCACAAACACGTCGCCATTCGGGGCTATGTACATCCATCGGGGGCTGTCGAAGTCGCGGGCATATTCGGTCACGGTGAAGCCAGAGGGGGCTATGGGCGTTTTGCCATCGGGCCAGCCGACAACATCGCTAAAACGGACGGCTGATTTAGTTTCGTAGGGCGCGGGTAGTTCCAGCGTCTGGGCGGCTGTCTGCACGGTGGTGCCGGTGGCGTTCTCATCTTTTTTCGGACCGCAGGCCAGCACGGCTAAGGTCAGGGCGGTTATGGTAAGTTTTTTCATAGTTGAGTTTTCTTCTTAAACGCTGAAAGAGTTCAGGGTTTTTCCCGCTTTGCCTGTAGTTCGGTACCCTGAACAGCCAGCGTGAAACCCGTCACGGCTTTTGTGGTAGCATCCCGCACAAACGTAATGATAGAACCGTACGAACTGGTCGATTTAAAGGTATCGGCAGCAGCTTGTTTCAGCAATTTGTTGCTGCCGTTACCATCGGCCTCTCCATACAGTTCACTTTTCTCAACAGTGACGGTAAACTTGTTCACGGGGCTTCCAGATTCAAAGGAATACGTACCGGCGTAAGCCATCAGCGAATCGGCAGCGGGCGTTTGAGCACTGGCTTTGTAGCCAATTGCGAATACACAGATGAGGGTCAGGATCAGCGATTTCATGTTCGTTTATTTTTTTGTTTAACAGTCAACGTTCCAGATTACGGCGGGTCATCCATACCCGGACGGCTACCTTACTCCTGGAAATTCAGTCAATTTAAAGACTTTTCTGAAATTTGATGCAGGGAATTGTCTCTCTGAAAAACACTTCGCCGGAAGATTCCATGCCAAACCGCTGGTAGAAACTGGCCACATTGAGCCGGGCATCGCACCAAAGTTGGGTAGCTCCGCGCTGACGGGCTTCGGTTTCTATGTGTTGCATGAGCCGGGTACCAATGCCCTGTCGCTGCTGATCTGGGCGGGTAGCAAACTTGCGAAAATGGGCGGTTCCACCCGTCATAAACAACGAAATAACTGCCACCAGTTCGTCTGCCCGAAACGCGCCATAGTGGTACCCAATGGGGTCATCGTCGAGTTTTATGTAATCGACTGGTTTGTTGGGCCAGAGTATCTGGTGGCGGAGCGGATAGGTTTGCTCCGGGCCGATGGAACGGATGGAGACCTCTTCCCGCAGTGCAATGTTCATTTTGTAGGCGGCAGTTTGTGTATTTTTACGGACCAAGTTACGCCAGTTCCGGTATTCAACATCAACAAACGCCAAAGCCCTTAATCAATATGACCGCACTACCCGAACAAAGCCGGCAAAAGTCAGAATCAACGCCATCAAAAAACGGCTGGAATCATAAAATACGTATCGTTACGGCAGCTTCACTTTTCGACGGACACGATGCGGCCATCAATCTGATGCGCCGGCTGATGCAATCGGCGGGGGCCGAAGTGATTCACCTCGGCCACAACCGCTCCGTTGCCGAAATTGTGGACTGTGCCATTCAGGAAGATGTGCAGGGCATTGCCATAACCAGTTACCAGGGTGGCCATATCGAGTTTTTTAAGTACATGTTTGACCTGCTCAACGAACGGGGGGCGGGCCATATCAAGATTTTCGGGGGCGGGGGCGGCACCATTCTTCCGTCCGAAATTACCGAATTGCAAGCCTACGGCATCACCCGTATTTATAGCCCCGACGATGGCCGAAAAATGGGACTGGAAGGCATGATCAACAATTTATTGCAACAGTGCGATGTTGAACTGCCACCCCTTCATGACGGTAAAACGGTTGAGAAAGAAGACATTCCCCGTCTCATCACCACCGCCGAGAACAACACCGGTCAGTACCGGAAAACCATAACGGCAGCACGTCACAATCAGCCAGCCAGTCAGCCAGCTAATCCTGTCGTGCTGGGCATAACTGGTACGGGGGGCGCGGGAAAATCGTCGCTGGTCGATGAGTTGGTGCTGCGGTATTTGCGGGCATTTCCAGATCAGACGCTGGCCATTATCTCGGTCGATCCGTCGAAACGCAAAACCGGCGGTGCCCTCCTCGGCGACCGTATCCGCATGAACGCCATTCACGACCCGAGGGTCTGTATGCGGTCGCTGGCTACGCGGCAGGCCAATCTGGCCCTGAGCCGCCACGTGCAGGATGCCATCGATGTTTGTAAACTGGCTGGTTTTGATTTGATTATTGTGGAGACGTCAGGCATTGGGCAGTCAGACACCGAGATTACCGAACACGCCGACAAGGTACTCTACGTGATGACCGCCGAATACGGCGCGGCTACGCAGCTGGAGAAAATAGACATGCTCGATTTTGCCGATCTGATTGCCATCAACAAATTCGACAAACGTGGCTCGCTCGATGCCCTCCGCGACGTCAAGAAACAGTACCGGCGCAACCACAACGACTGGGATACCCCCGACAATGACCTGCCCATTCTCGGCACCATCGCATCGCAGTTCAACGACGCGGGCATGAACGAACTGTTTGAGCGGGTAATGAAAAAATTGGGGAGAAAGGAGGAAGATGAGGAAATCCCTTCTTCGCCTTCTTCCCTTTCCTCTCCTTCTTCCCCCATTATCCCTCCCGACCGGGTGCGGTACTTAGCGGAGATTGTGGAAGAAAGCCGCCGATACGATGCGTTCGTGAATGCGCAAACGGCGCTGGCCCGGCAGGTATATCAGCTTGACGGAACGTTGAAAATAGTAACCGAAGACAGCCCGCTTCGTGCTGAATTACAGCAGATTCGTGAAACCCTTGAAGCCCGTCTGCATCCGGATTGCCGCCTGTTACTTCAGCAGTGGCCCGCCATACAGGAACGCTACACGGCGGAATTTTACGAGTTTACCGTGCGCAACAAGACCATCCGGCAGCCGCTCTATACCGAAACACTGTCGCACCTGCGCGTACCAAAAGTGAGTCTGCCCAAATACCACGACTGGGGCGACGTACTGCGGTGGCTGCTGACCGAAAACGTACCGGGTGAGTTTCCGTTTACAGCGGGCGTATTTCCGCTCAAGCGCGAAGGCGAAGACCCCACACGGATGTTTGCGGGCGAGGGCGGACCGGAGCGGACCAACCACCGGTTTCATTACGTCTCCAACGGTCTGCCCGCCAAACGGCTCTCTACCGCCTTCGACTCCGTTACGCTCTACGGCGAGGACCCGGCCCTGCGCCCCGACATTTTCGGTAAGGTGGGCAACTCCGGCGTTAACGTCTGCACGCTCGACGACGCTAAAAAACTATACAGTGGCTTCGATCTCTGCAACCCATCTACCAGCGTTTCGATGACCATCAACGGCCCCGCACCCATGTTGCTGGCCTTTTTCCTGAATGCCGCCATCGACCAGCAATGCGA
>JBBRUB010000398.1:0-4555 GCA_038248175.1 Cytophagales bacterium
GGTTGACCTGCCGCCCTGTCTGCGGGCCAACTACGCTGACTATCCGGATTGTAGTAAACCGTCGTCTGCACAATGGGCGGTGTATGAGCGGAAACCCGAGTACACCGAGATGCACGGGCCGATGCGGTTCAGTTTGCTGTCTGTTAGGGGCGAGGGCGTGGCTACGTATCAGGCGTTGTACTGGAATAATCGAATCACCGCCAAAGCGGTTGCGCTCGTTACGCCAGAAATGGGGTTTGGTCCTGAATGGACCGGCTTCCTAGACGGCGACAAAGCCTTCGGTTACGTCGTAACCCAGAATCTGCACGGTCGGCCTGACTTTATCGCCAGCGACGCTGCTGGGTTGTTACGCTGGAGAAATTATCCGCGCACGACTCAACGACGTTCCTGCCAATATTCACGAGAACACAGTGTCTATTTTCAGGACTGCAATTGGGATGATAATCCGGTCAGTCCACCCACATCACCTTCTCGTAGGCAACTTCGTAATCTAACTCCTGAAGAGGCAGCACAGTTAGAAAAATTCCGCCGTCGTCGGTTAGAATGGCATTCCAGAGACCGGTAGCGTCGCGAAGGAGGAGTTTGTAACCGTAGAGCGGGTGCAGCGTGGCGGTGTCGGTGCGGTGGTCCCAGCCGGTTTGCAGCTCAATGGCGAAACCGATGCGTTCCAGCACCTCGTTCATCTGGCTGGTCAGGCTGTTGGTCCCGTCGAGTTCTTCAATCCACAAAACCAGCCCGTCGGTGCCCCAGTCAAACTGGAGCGGGCTGGTGGTCAGCGTAATTACGGAAGCGTTCATTTGTTGCGTGGTTAGTTGAGTAATCAGGCAGTTTGCCGGTACAGTTGCTGCGCCCCGCTGCTAATACTTCGCTGGTCATGGCCAGCCGTAGTCTCATCGCGCCACTTGCGGAGCCAGAACCGATATTTTTTGCGGCCATAGTCCACGAAGCCCGGAATAGACGTAGCGTCAACGGCAAACAGGCGGTTGGGTCGCTGCTTCATCACACCCACAAACACGAACCGAAACTGCTGCGTATTGGCCCACTCGCGGGTGTTGGCGTAGTGCAGGCTGTCGAGGTAAAACGCGGCCTGACGGTCGTAGTCGTAGGTATAGCAGGATTCCAGAAACTGCGCCTGCGTCCGGGCCGAGGTCGTTTTCAGGTCAATGATGAGCGCATTCTGGCGTTTAGGGCTGGTATAGACCATGTCCAGCCGTGCTTTGCAGGCCAGTCCGGTTATGGGGTCATCCCACAAAACCACGCGCTCCCGCTCCGACAGCCGCAGGTACCGGTTGCAGAACGCATCGTTCCTGACCGTCTGCATCAGCTTGGTCAGGTCGTCTGACGGGTTTGGCGGCAGCATGTCGGGCAGAAACTGCTGCATGATGGTACCGACGGTTTCGGGTTCGAGCAGGTGCTGGTGAAACGCCCGCCCAAACGCCTTCGCCCGTTCTGTACTGGCGGTTGGGCGTTCAGAATAGCCGAGGTGTTCTTCTTTGAGCCGGGTCAGGTCCGAGTTCGAGACGCGCGGCAGGGCGCGGTAATCCGTGATGAGTTGCGTCATGGTGTTGAATTTATCCTACCGAAAGCAGTTCGGGTTCGTCGGTAAGTTGGGCGAAGGGGTTGTAGTAGTTCATTGCCGTTTTGATGTTGGCTATGTCGGTGAGCGTTTCCTGGCGGAAGATTTTGGCCGCCTGCGCAAACGCTTTCAGCGGGGCCGTCTGGGCGGGATCGGCCATTTTGTACGAGAACGTGGCGATGTAATACACGCCCTTCGGCTGAATTTTGTTGTTCTCCTTTTTCTCGGCCACGGCGGTGATCACCACATCGGCCAGGGTCAGGTCGTCGTAGTACAGCGGTTCGATGAGCCGGAAGATGTTATCGACTGAGTAGCCGTGAAATAGTACCGCCGAGACGCAGTTCTTGTCGTCGATAAAGAAAATTTCCGCCCAGTTTTTGGTCCCCATGTTCAGGATGTTATCCGTGAAAATGCGCCAGGCAATGGGCTGAAACGTAAGCGTTCGGCCCAGTTTTTCCGCCCCGTTGATGTTGAACACGCCTTCTTTGGCGTCGAACCGGTACTGGCGGGGGTGACCTTCGAGGTACTTGAACCGCCGGGCGGCTGCGTCCACGAACTGAATTGCGGCTTCGTTCGTGTTTTGAGCCGTTTCGCTTTGATTTGTCGGCAGCAGGGTCTTGTTTTGTGTGTTCATTAGTATTTGTTGTTTACTGTTCAAGCAGGGGACCCGTTTTGCGGTCCCTTTTGCCTTTTTAAGGGCGTTGTTCACAGGTTTAAAATTACACAGTTTTACGTAAAAAACAAGCCCGTTCCAACGATATTTGCGGTGATTTATACAGAGTATTCGGTAAAATACAGATGATAGAAACTCGCCTGCAACAGCTTATCGACGCGCTCAACATCAGCGTCCTGGAATTTGCCCGCCAACTGGGCGAACGGCGGGGCGAAAAAGTCTATCATATCCTGCACGGACGACTCAAACCGCGCTACGATACCATCGAGAAAATCCTGACGGCCTATCCCCAGCTTAACGCCGACTGGCTGCTGCGGGGCGACGGACTGATGTTCAAACATCTCGATTCACCCTCGGCGGCCATCACGACCGAGGAGCGGCTGCGCAACATGGAGTTTCTGCTGTTCCAGCTCAACGAACGCGTCCGGCTGTTGCAGGAGACCAATGATGAACTACTGGCGGAAATGATTCGCCTTCGTTCGGCCTGAAGCATAGCCATTTACACCTTACTCCCTCTTTATCCCACTGCTTTCCCGAAAAACAACCCCCATGTTTTCGGGGTTATCTAACCAAAAACCAACCAACGCTATGGCTACGACATCCCCATTCGACCCCGATAAACTCGACTCCGATTTTTACTCCAAAGACCCTAATCAACACGGCGACTCTGATTTTGGCACCCCGTCGGAGGGTGTCGGTACCAATGCCTACAAAGACTCGACGTCGGGTATGGATATGGAGACTGGCAACCTGGAAACCACAAAAGCTACCCGCGAGGAACACAAATTTGAGGGTAATCAGGCTACGCCCACCGGCGAAAATTACCAGACCAGTCAGGAATGGGACGTTAACGCTGATACTGTGGCTGAATCTGCCCAGCCGCAAAAAGGCAAAATGATGAGCGATGAAGCGGCTAAGAAGCTGGATGAGATTGCCGAAAATCCATCTGATGACGCGCTCTTTCATCGGGCCGACGCTACCTATCTCGAACAGGGCGATAACCCCAATGAAGGCTATGATCCGCACGGACAGGGGTACGATGATAAAAACAAAGTTGATTCGCAGTAAACTGGTAAGCCCACCGGTTAAACCCGTAAAGCCTGTGCCGTCACTTAAAGACGGCACAGGCTTTTTGTTTGTAGCTTTGCCCGGTACTTATTTGCCCACTCAAGCTGGCGGATATAAAATTCGCCCAATACGTTGCTCATCGAAACCCGTGCCTATGCGCGGGCGGGTCTGCTCGGCAACCCGTCCGACGGTTTTTTTGGTAAAACCATCGCCATCAGCGTTCGTAATTTCGGCGCGTCCATAACGCTGTACCCCTCGCCCGAACTCCACATTGAAGCCCAGCCTCAGGATACTAACGTGTTTCGAAGTTTGTACCACCTGCGCGATGCCGTCAGTATGCTGGGTTACCACGGCGGGGTACCGTTGCTGAAAGCCGCCATCAAGAAATTTGCCGAATACTGCGAGACCGAGGGCATCCGGTTGCCCAACCAGAACTTTTCCATTCGCTATAATACTTCCATTCCGCGTCAGGTGGGACTGTCGGGGTCGAGTGCCATTATTGTGGCTACGTTCAGGGCGTTGATGCAGTTTTATGGTGTCGAGATTCCGCAGGCAGTACTGCCCAATCTGGTGCTGGCTACCGAAACCGAGGAGCTGGGCATTACGGCGGGGTTGCAGGACCGCGTCATTCAGTGCTACGAAGGCTGTGTTTATATGGATTTCGACCGTGCCGGGATGGAACAACGCGGACACGGACAATATGAGCCGCTGGACCCGCACCTGCTGCCCAGGCTGTATATTGCTTACAACACCGACCTTGGTAAACAGTCGGGCCGGGTGCATAACGACGTGCGGGCGCGGTGGCTTCAGGGCGACCAAACCGTGATCGATACCATGACGGCCATTGGCAACGTAGCCCGCGACGGTCGCGAAGCCCTGCTCAAGCACGACTATAACGCCCTGAATGAACTCGTAAACCGAAACTTCGACCTGCGCAGCCAGATTTACCCCATCAGCGACCGCAACCGAACGCTCATCGACACGGCCCGGCGTTGTGGCGCGTCGGCCTCGTTTACCGGTTCGGGCGGCTCAATTATCGGCCTCTACCGCGACGATGCCATGCTCAACCGCCTGTACGTCGAACTCAAGAAAACCAACGCCCGCGTTATCAAACCTTACGTTGTTTAAAATCAAAGAGTGAAAGAGCGAAAGAATGAAAGAGCGGCTGGCGCGTAAGTGGGCTGACGCAGACGTTCACTCTTTGTCTCTTTCACTCTTTCACTCTTTATGATAAAGAA
>JBBRUB010000399.1:0-4552 GCA_038248175.1 Cytophagales bacterium
GGTAGCCGCCTGTTTGAGCAGATTATGGAACAGCCGGAATATTACCTGACCCGCGCTGAATACGAGATTCTGGACACGCACAAAGACGCCCTGCTTCGGCACTTTTCGCTGGATGATCGGGCGTTTGAACTGGTGGAACTGGGCGCGGGCAACGGCCTGAAAACGAAACTCCTGCTGGACTACTTCGCGAAGCAAAACACCGATTTCGCCTACGCACCCGTCGATATTTCGGGCGATGCACTCAACCGGCTCGCAGATGATGTTCAGACGCGTTGGCCCGATTTGCCGCTAAATCCCCGCCAAACGGATTACTTCGACGCGCTCGATTTGATAGCCGATGAATCAGTGGCCGATGCGCAGACCAATCGTCGGTTGGTGGTTATGTTTCTGGGAGCCAATATTGGCAACTTCGCGCCCGACGAAGCCACCGATTTTTACCAGCAACTGAGCGACCGGCTGCGCCCCGGCGATTTAGTCCTGACAGGGTTCGACCTGCAAAAGCATCCGGCCATTATCTCAGCGGCTTACAACGACAAGGCGGGCGTTACGCGGGCGTTCAACCTGAATCTGCTCCGGCGCATCAACCGCGAACTCGGGGCTGATTTTGACCTCAACCGCTTCGACCATTACGAAATATACCACCCCGAAACCGGCGAAGCCCGCTCGTATATCGTTAGTGATACCCAACAAACCATCACCATCGACGCGCTCGACCTAAACGTACCGTTTGCCGAAGGCGAGATTATCCACACCGAGATTTCGCGCAAGTTCACGCCCGACCAGATTCAGACCCTGGCGCAGGATACGGACTTCCGCGTAACGGGCTGGTTCACCGACAGCCGGGGATATTTTGTGGATGTGGTGTATGAGAAGGTATAGTTTGTCATGCGAATTTTGTCATGCTGACGAAGGAATCATCTCTGTTACACGTAAATATTTGTTGCTCACAGAGATGATTCGTTGCTCAGCATAACAAACAAAACTCACGATTATGACCCAACCAGAACAATACGACGCAATTATCATTGGCGTAGGCCAATCCGGCAAACCGCTGGCAATTGACCTGGCCGGTGCGGGCTGGAAAACGGCCATCATCGAGCGCCATTACGTGGGCGGTAGCTGCATCAACTACGGCTGTACACCTACCAAAACGCTGCTGGCGTCGGCCAAACTGGCGCATCAGGCCCGGCGTTCGTCAGACTACGGCGTTGACACAGGCGATGTTCAGGTTGATTTCAGGGCCGTTATCGACCGAAAAAACAAGGTCGTTGAGCAGTTTCGGCAGGGTATTGAAAAAAAACTGACGAGTACCGAAAACCTGACGCTCATCGAGGGCGAAGCCCGGTTTTCGGGGCCAAAGCAGGTGACGGTTGAGGGAACTGATGGCAGAGAACGAACGCTGACCGCCGACCATATCTTTATCGACACCGGTACGCACCCCGCCCAACCCGACCTGCCCGGTCTGGACACCGTCGATTGGCTGACCTCGACCACACTGATGGACGTAACTGAACTCCCAAAACACCTGCTGATTCTGGGCGGAGGCTACATCGGTGCGGAGTTCAGTCAGATGTTCCGGCGATTCGGCTCCGAGGTAACCATTATTCAGCGCGGCCCGCAACTCCTCGACCGCGAAGACCCTGACATTGCCGATGCACTAACCACCGTCCTGACCGACGAAGGTATAACGGTGTTATGCAACAGTACTGCCGAACGGGTGAGCAAAACCAAAGACGGCGAAGTTGAACTGATCATAAAGACCAAGAAAGGCACCCAAACCCTGACCGGAACGCATCTGCTCATCGCCATCGGCACCGCACCCAATACCGATGCGCTGAACCTGACAGCCGCCAATATCAAGACCAATGAGAAGGGGTTTGTTCCGGTGAACGAACGTCTGGAAACGAATCAGCCCGGCATTTACGCCACCGGCGACGTAACCGGCGGTCCGGCGTTCACGCATATCTCCTACGACGATTACCGGATTCTGCGCGACAATCTGCTCCACAACGGCAACCGCACCACCGCTGGCCGACCGGTACCCTACACCGTATTTACTGACCCGCAACTGGGCCGCATCGGGTTGAGCGAAACGCAGGCCCGCGAGCAGAAAAAGAATATCCGGGTGGCTACCATGCCGATGACCAGCGTAGCCCGCGCCATTGAAGTTGGCGAGACCAATGGCCTGATGAACGTCATTATCGACGCCGACACCGACCAGATTCTCGGCGCGTCGATTCTGGGTATCGAGGGGGGCGAAATCATGTCGATGCTCCAATTGGCGATGATGGGCAGGCTGACTACGCACCAACTCAAAGAAACCATCTTTGCCCACCCCACCCTCGCCGAAGCACTCAACAACCTGTTTGCGTGATGTAGATCAGATCGCATCGGCGCACCAACTCCTGTCTGACCAGTCGCCAAAGGCAGCTACCAGTGCAATTTAGGCTGATTTGCCATTATGTATTTTATAAAGAGCAGAATTACCTTATTTTTGCTCTTTATAAAATACATAATGGACGTACTCTTTGCAAAATTCCTGCCCAAGCAACAGCGAACTACTACCGGTTTTGTACGTGATTTTATTCAACAGATCGACTGGCAACGCAACCGGCTTATCGGTATCAAAGGGACACGGGGCGTGGGCAAAACAACGCTGGTGCTGCAATACCTGAAACTGAAGCCTCTCCCCGCTGGTCAGGCTTTGTACACAAGTCTCGACGATTTATATTTCAGCGTTAACCGGCTGTATGATACCGGCGTTGCGTTTGTGCAGCAGGGCGGGCAATTACTGGTTCTGGACGAGGTACACCGCTACGCCAACTGGTCGCAGGAAATCAAAAACCTGTACGACGATTTTCCCGATCTGCACATCGTTTTTACGGGTTCGTCCATCATGCATCTGGAACGGAGTAAAGGCGATTTGAGCCGCCGGGCAGTCATGTACAGTTTGCCTGGTCTGTCATTTCGGGAGTATTTGCAGATACGACAAATTACTGACTGGCCCGTTATTTCGCTGGACGATTTGCTGACCAGTCACACCCAAATTGCCGTTGATTTAACCGCCACCGTCAGGCCGCTGGCTCATCTGGCCGATTACTGGCAATACGGCTATTATCCTTATTTTCTGGAAAATGAGGCCGTATATAATCAGAAACTGAACGAGACAATCCGGCTTAGTCTGGAACTCGATTTGCCCGCCGTGTATGGTATTAGCTACGCCACTATCGACAAGCTGAAACAACTGCTGGTCGTATTAGCCGAAAGCGTGCCGGTGAAGCCCAACATCAGCAAACTCAGCGAACGGTTACAGGCCACCCGAACGTCGGTTATTGAGTACCTGCACTATCTGGACGAGCTGGGTATTCTAACTCTGTTGCATCGTGATAGTTTTGGCATTACCCGTTTGCAAAAGCCCGAAAAAATATACCTGAGCCATCCCAACCTCCAATACGCGCTGAGTGTATTGCCCCCCAACGTGGGTACGCTCCGCGAAAGCTTTCTGCTCAGTCAGGCGCGACCAAATCACCAGGTTGAATACACCGAACAGGGCGATTTCCGGCTTGACCGGCGAATCACGATTGAGGTGGGCGGAGCCGACAAAACACACCGACAACTAACGGGCATTGCCGATGCATACGTAGCCGCCGATGGCATAGAGATTGGGTTCGGGCAGAAGATTCCGCTCTGGCTATTTGGTCTGCTATACTAACGAAACAGGCGTAGTCGAAAAAATTTCCAATAAATAACTAATAGATTAGTTGAAAAACTAATCTATTAGTCGTACACTTGCTCCCACTATGCAAATCAGAGAATTAACGAAGGCCGAAGAAGAGATCATGCGGGTGCTGTGGCAACTCGAAAAGGGTTTCGTGAAAGACGTGCTGGCCGAACTACCCGAAACCGACCGCGCCGACGGCCCACCCGCCAAACCCGCCTACAACACCGTATCGACCATTATCCGCATCCTCGAAAAGAAGGGCATGGTTGGCTACACGGCGTATGGAAAGACGCACGAATACTACCCCCTCATCAGCGAGGAAGAATATCGGCGTTTCCAGACCGAGCAACTGATGAGCAACTACTTCGACGGGTCGCTCAAAAAACTGGTGTCGTTTTTTGTGAAAGAAAAAAATATCAGCCTGACCGAAGCCGATGAGATTATCAACCTCCTAAACAAACAGAAATAAATCCCAATACTATTCAGAGCGTCGAGGTGTTGAAAAACGCTTCGGCGAAAGCCATCTACGGCGAAAAAGCTAAAAACGGAGTCGTCATTATAACCACGAAAAAGCCATGAACACGCTCAACTACGTCCTTACGGCCAACGGCTTTCTACTACTGTTTTACGGCTGTTACTACGTCCTGCTACGTCGAAATACGTTTTTCGCCACGAACCGAGCGTATTTACTGACGTCGCTGGGCCTGTCGTTGCTGTTGCCGCTGGTGACGCTGCCCGCTGCGTGGGTCGTGACGCCAACCAACGTAGTGCCGACCATTACGTTGCCCGCGTTCACGGTGGGCAGCACGAACACGCCCGAAGCAAGTGGAC
>JBBRUB010000400.1:0-4538 GCA_038248175.1 Cytophagales bacterium
GATTTCGCGGTCGGCTTCAAAGTCGAGATCCAGTTCGCCCCCGCGCTGCTCAATTTGCAGACCAATGTTGTTAAACACGTTCTCAATAACGTCATGCACGTTAACCGGCGTAATGTTGAGGTCAATGGCCCCCCGGTCGAGCAGGGCAATTTGCAGGACTTTCTCTACGTGCGACCCTAATCGACGGGTTTCGTCGCGGATGATGCCCATGTAGCGCGTTAGTCGTTCGCGGTCGCTGGTTGGGATGCCGGGTTGGCTATTCTCCACGCCTTCGGCCATTTCTACCGCCAGCGAGATGGTTGAAATCGGCGTTTTGAACTCGTGGGTCATGTTATTGATGAAATCATTCTTGATATCAGCCAGCTTTTTCTGCCTCACAATCGTGCTGATGGCAATGTAGAAACAGGCCAGAATAACCAGAATCAGCACCACCGATGCGGCAAAGGTGAAGCCAAGCCGCTCCAGAATAAACTGCTGCTGCGTTGGAAACTGCACATACACGTAGTTTCCGGTTTCCATCAGGTTATTGGGAAACAGGGCGGCTTTATAGCTGTTCTGACCAAACTGCCGGGGGTTCGTGTTGAGCGAGGTAAACAAAAACTGCGGTTGCTGCCGGGTTCTGACGCCGTAGCCAAACGGAATATTTATACCGCGTTCCACTAATGCCTGCCGCAGCAGCGTGTCCAGGGCCAGTCGGTTTACGCGGTCTTCGATAGGACGGTCAGACAGCAGTAAGCCCTTCAACACGTCTTTGACCATGTCTGACGATTCGCCCCCGCGGGCTGTGGCCACCGCCGACTGGCTAAGACTGTCGGGGCGGGCAACAGCGGGTACAGGTTTTGCTTTGGCTGATTTGCTGACATCGCGGTTGGACTGCCGGATTGTTTTACGTCGTTGGGCCGACTGCTCCGTGCTAACCTCGGCCAAATCGTGGGTCATTACGTGTTCGACCCACTGGTCAAACTGCTGCTGTTGCAGAAGCTGCATCTGCCAGTCGCCCACGGCGGCCAGTTCATTCTGCTGCCGGAAAAACTCTTCCACAACCATCATCTGCTCGGCACTTAGCGGACGGACGGTCTGGTGCAGCACGTCGGACTGCACGACCATGGCCCCGGCAGACGAGTTACTTAGTCGGCCAGGATTAGTCTCTGCGGGTGGCGATACGCGTTTGAAGGGGGAGCGTTGGGGCGTTTTAGCCAGCAGACGGTTGGCGGGCGGGTAATCGTTTTTCGGGGTGGATGTACGCGCTGGTTTCTCTTTTTTGGCGATGGCCATCAACTTATTCTGCTGCTCTCGGGCCTGCACGCGCTGCCGGGTCAGATACACAATCTCCTGCCGCTCCAGGGTACGTACCACTTCCTGAAGCGCGTCAGTTACTTTGTAGGCAAACTGCTCGCGCTGCAATTGCAGGGCACTGCGAACCCAAAAGAGTTGCAGACCAATCAGGCCCAGCAACCCAACGGCCATCAGCGCGACAATCCAGCGTATGCGTTGTTTCGACATTTTTTAACGTTTCGTGCAACCTTTGCCCGCTTTTTGACTCTATTGGAACGGAGGCAAAGGCTATTGGTAAAAGTACGAACCACTCAGGCCGTGCATGGACTCCTTAACAAACTTTAACGAGATGTGTAGGTCGTATCGCATCGGCGCACCGACTCTTGTGCAACCTACTTAACCAGTAAACCACCATGAAAAAAACTAATTTCACCCGAAACGGGTTCGCAGCGGCCCTGCTGCTGACGGCTGGCCTGAGTACGATGGCCCTGGCCCAGACGCCCAAATCGCCCGAGAAAAAAGACGCTACGCGCGATGTCAACGTACACATTATTGAGCGTAACGGCAACGAGATTCGTGAGATTGACCGCACCTACCGGATCGACGGAATAAGTGACCCGGACCGGGACAAATTGGTTACGAAACTCGTCGATTCGCTGCGGGCGGCCCGCAAAGACGGTCAGAAACAACAGTTGACAATCACCGTAGAAGACTCCGATGGAGATCGCATCATAACCCGCGAGCGCGTCCGGCCTGCCCGGCCCACGCCCCCTGGCGATGCCTACGCCTGGCGCAACCGACGCCCCCGCGCCGACACGAGCCGGAACTGGGAGTTTGAGTTTCGGCGCGGCACCGATTCGCTGGCCAGTCAGTTAAAGCGGTTTTCATTTCAGTTTCCGCGCGATTTTGACCGGCAGATGATTCGTCCGTTTGAGGAATGGAGCCGCAATATGGGCGGCAAATCGTCAACCATTCGGGGACTGGATGCGTATCCCAGTAACCCCGACCGCAATCAGCTTAACGTCAGGTTCACGGCCCCGGCAAAAGGCAACGTATCCATTGTGGTGACCAACACAACGGGGAAAGAAATAGCCAAACGGACGCTGAACGACTTTTCGGGCGAGTTTGTGGGGCAGATTAACCTCGGCAAAAATCCGGGTGGTACCTACTTCGTTACCGTTACGCAGAACGATGACGGAGCCGTGAAACGCATTGTGGTCGAGTAGCATTTCAGGGCCAGAAGAATCCGGCCCTGAAAAAAAATATAGTACTATGTATTGCAAGATACCAAAGTAAACCTCTATCTTTGTTCCGTTCTCTAAAAGTCCTGATTATGAAAGCGGTATTGGCACTTATTATTTTAGTGGTTGGCCTGAGTGGTGAAGCCCTGAGCATGGGCCATCCGCACAACATTTTTGCGGCTCATAAGCGAATGAAGGCCAAAACTACGGCATCGGCCCACAAAGCCGTTTTGAAACCGGTATCGGTCAACTGCTGGGAATTCGTCCCGCACTTCAACAAAGCCGAATTTGGCAAGCGGCTGCTCCAGGCGTTGGCGCAAGTTTAACTTTACTTATAGACCTTCTCACCCCGCTGCAGCCAGACCCCCCACGGGCGCGAAAAAGCGTGTACGCGCTGGGTAGGTTTGCCCGAACTGTCAACAACCGGGTTACCCTGATTAACCCATTCAAACAGGCTGCCGTACAGGTTATGTACGTGTTGATAGCCAGCCGCCTGTAATTTCTCTCCCACTTTCTCGCTGCGGTAACCAACCGAACAGTACACAACTACGTTGGCGTTTTTCGGAATGTTCTGAACCCGGCTCAGGTCAAAATCGGTATAGCCTACCCAACGCGCACCGGGCAGGTGACTGACATCGTATTCGGCTTTGGCACGGGTATCGAGCAAAACCGTATTAGACATCTTTTTAAGCTCCGGCACGGTTATGGTGGGTACCGTTTCCTTGTACAATGCGTTGAGCATCAGATCATAGGCCTTACTGGTTGTCTGTGCCATGAGCTGGCTGAACGTACTTACCATGATAATCGACAACATCCAGATTGGTTTCATATAATGGGGTGATTAACAAGCTGTTTCAAAGAGCCATTGTAGGAAAGACAGATTTTACTGATGACAAACGAACCCATAAATAAAAGTTTCCCGTTAAATAAATAGACAATTCAGCTATTGAACTAAGTTTTCTACCGGCTTTAGCTACTTTTATGATTCAGCAAAAAATGCCGTTAGCTAATTTTACTTTTCTCTTTTCCGACAATGCGTACCCCTGTTATACGGCCCTTTTTACTGTTTGGTTTGTTCGCGCTCAGTTTGTTGACAGCTTTTGGTCTGTCAAAGACGAGTCTGTCGGGACCAGACTGGAGCGCATTTGGCTTTCTGCGTTACGTTACTAACTCATCGCCCAAAAAGCCGGTTCACAAGCTGCCGGTTCTGGCCGTTGATCGCTATAAATTCCGCCTGCCTGCCCGCCCCGTTGAGGTGCTAAGCCTACCCGACAGTGGCCGACAATGGGTTGACAGTGTGTTTGCCACCCTGACGCCAGAGCAAAAAGTAGGGCAGTTTTTTATGGTGGCCGCCTACTCAAACCGGAGCGAGAACCACAACCAATACATCGACCACCTGATTCAAAGCAATGCCATTGGCGGGCTGATTTTCTTTCAGGGTGGACCCTACCGGCAGGCCAAACTGACCAACCGCTATCAGGCCCTCTCTAAGGTGCCGTTGCTGATCGGTATCGACGGCGAGTGGGGACTGGGTATGCGTTTAGACAGCACCACCGAGTTTCCGAGGCAAATGTCGTTGGGGGCCATCCGTGATAATGGCGTTATTTTCAGGATGGGTGCCGAAATTGGCCGACAGTGCCAGCGGCTGGGTATCCATATCAACTTCGCGCCCGTTTCCGATATTAACAGCAACCCCGCCAACCCCGTTATTGGCACCCGTTCGTTTGGCGAGTCGCGGGAGAACGTGGCCCTGAAAGCGTCGGCGTATATGCGGGGGCTGCAACAAACGCGCGTGATTGCTACGGCCAAGCATTTTCCGGGTCATGGCGATACCAGCAGCGATTCGCACCACACGCTGCCCACTGTAAGCCGGTCATCGGAGCAGATGCGCGATGTTGACCTGTACCCGTTCCGAAAATTGATTGCCGACAGCCTGATGGGCATCGTAACGGGGCATCTACACGTGCCGGTCATGGACAATACGCCTGCTTTGGCTGCTACGCTGTCGGAGAAAATCGTAAC
>JBBRUB010000401.1:0-4526 GCA_038248175.1 Cytophagales bacterium
GGGTTAGGGGTTATATATTTTTCTTCTTGACCTGATCGAATAAGTACTCACTGGTGCGCATGGATGCGGCCAGAATGGTCCAGGTTACGTTTTTGTCACCCTGCGAAGGGAAGGCAGCGGCATCGACTACAAACAGGTTTTTCACGTCGTGCGCCTGTTGGTACTTGTTCAGGGCCGAGTTTTTAGGATCATTGCCCATCCGCACCGTACCCACTTCGTGAATAATCTTACCCGGCTCGGCCAGGCCATAGTTCGTGCTGGCGTCGGGTTTTTTACCGAGAGCAATGCCGCCCATCGAGTGAATAACTTCCTCGAAAGTGTCCTGCATATGTTTGGCCTGCTTGATCTCGTAGTCACCCCACGTATAGTTGAAGCGCAGCACCGGAATGCCATATTTATCAACTACACTGGGATCGATCTCGCAGTAATTGCTCTCGAGGGGGACGGGCTCACCCCGACCAGCCATGCCGACGTAGGCTCCGTAGAACCGGCGGAAATCGTCCTTCAATCCGGCTCCGTAGCCACCGCCCGCTTTCATGCTACCATCGCGGGCGGCAATCATACCGTTCATAGCCTCCACGCCCCAGCCGAAACCGTAGGCAGGCATGCCCATACCACCCCAGTACTCGATGTGATAGCCACGCGGGAAGTCGAGTTTTTTGTTGTCGAGCCACCAGGGCGTAAATACGTGCATGCCGCCCACACCGTCTTCGTTATAGCGTTTGCGATCCATCAGAGCCGGAATAAAGGCCGAGCGGCTGGCACCCGTCGAGTCGTTAATGTACTTACCAACAACGCCACTGCTATTTGCCAGACCTTGCGGAAACCGGCTCGATTTGGAGTTGAGCAGCAGCCGTGCCGTTTCGCCCGTGCTGGCCGCTAACATCACCACTTTGGCTTTGATTTTCACATCGTCCATCGTGGCTTTGTCGATGTAGCTGACACCGGTAGCGAGACCCGTGGCGGGGTCGGTGGTCACTTCGCGCACCATTGCCCCGTTGATAAGCGTAACGTTACCCGTCTTAAGGGCAGGCTTCACCAGCACCGACGACGACGAGAAGTCAGCATATGCCTGACACGCCCGCCCGCACTGGTTGCAGTAAAAGCACGCGCCCCGCTCGTCATTAATGGCTTTGGTCAGGATACTGAGCCGCGACGGAATAACGGGAATACCGATGCTCCGCGCCCCTTTCCGAATCATCAGTTCGTGCAGACGTGGCTTTGGCGGGGGCAGAAAAATACCATCCGGCTCGCTCTCCATGCCTTCTTTCGAGCCAAACACGCCGATGAGCTTATCGACCCGGTCGTAGAACGGGCTGATGTCGTTGTAGCCAATGGGCCAGTCTTCGCCCACGCCGGTCATGCTTTTTCGCCGGAAGTCATCGGGTGCAAACCGGAGCGAAATACGACCCCAGTGATTGGTACGACCACCCAGCATCCGCGAGCGAAACCAATGAAACTCGGTGCCTTTGGCCGTGGTGTAGGGTTCCCCCTCAATGTCCCAGCCGCCCCAGGCCGCGTCAAAGTCACCGAAGGCCCGCGTGGTACTGGCCCCGCGCCGGGGCGACTCGTAGGGCCACTTTAGCTGCGTAATGTATTTAGGATCAGCAGGGTCAAAGTAGCCTCCGGCTTCGAGCAGCAGCACTTTGGCACCGGCTTTAGCCAGCGTGTAGGCGGCCATGCCGCCCCCCGCGCCAGAGCCGACAATGACCACATCGTACTCGGTAGGCGCGTGATTGAGGTGAAACGAATTCATACAGAATATAAGTAAAAAGCAAACTAATCTGATTGGACAGGTAATATACAGGATAAAGCAAAACCAGATTCATTTTTACCGCTTCTAATTCATTGGGCTATATGAGCATGTTAATCAGCACCCGTTCCGTTTCCTCTTTTTACTGGCTTTGCCGGGCTATTGTAGGTTCAGATTCGTTTAGCTATCAATAAGCTATCAACTATTTTCCATGAAGAAACTCACTTCCGTTCTCACTATCCTGTCGGTATGTACAGTTCAGCTGAGCCGGGCACAGGTCCTGACCATCGGCGAACCAGCCACCGCTACCGATACGAAATACGTGCTGCCAAGCAACCCCAGGAGCATGTTAGTTAGGTGTGATAAAACGGTGAGACTCATCCTCCATTGGGGATGGGTCTCACCGTTTCTGGACGGTTCGTTGTAGTTTCGCACCATGTCATTTATTTCCTTCGAGCCACCGTTTCTTTCTACCGATAGTGATCTTCGCCAGCGCAGTCGGGACTACTTCCAGTTCATGAACACCCGGCGCAGTCTGCGCGATTTTTCGGACCGTCCCGTGCCACGTGAAGTCATCGAGAACATTATCCAAACCGCGTCAACGGCTCCATCTGGTGCGCATAAACAGCCCTGGACGTTTTGCGTGGTGGGCAATCCCGACCTGAAACGACAGATTCGTGAAGCCGCCGAAGCCGAAGAAAAACGTAGCTACGACGGGCGTATGTCGGACGAGTGGCTGGCTGACCTGGCTCCGCTGGGTACCGACTGGCAAAAGCCCTTTCTGGAAACCGCCCCCTGGCTGATTATCCTGTTTCGGAAGGTTTATGATCTCGACGGCGACCAGAAGCGGCAGAATTATTACGTCATGGAATCGGTGGGACTGGCGGGTGGGTTTCTGCTGGCAGCCATTCACCAAGCGGGACTGGTGGCCCTGACGCACACACCCAGCCCAATGGATTTCCTGACCAAACTCCTCGACCGGCCCGCCAACGAGAAGCCATTTCTGCTCGTTCCGGTTGGCTACCCCGCCCCCGATGCGCAGGTACCCAATATCCAGCGCAAACCCCTCAGCGACGTTTCGGTCTGGTATTGAAAACCAACTACACCCGAATGGTTGCGCCCGATTTAATAGCCACCGCTGAACCGTCGGCCAGAAAAACCGAACTGGGCGGTTGATCGAAGAACGGCGCGAAGTTGGGGCCGTACAGTTTTAGTACGTCGCAACGAACGTCGTAGTCCCTAATAGGGAAGATAGACCATTGTGGATGGACCACTTCATACTCCGAGGTCTTATTGCCAGACCGTTTGGTGTAACCCCAGTAATGCTCCGTAATGAACGCTTCTTCGGAATCCGGCACGAGCGCGTGGCCGGTTTTGTCGGCCCGGACACTGATATGGTTCCAGTCCTGCCCTACTTTCCAATCGTACTGAATCAGTTGCGCATCGCCGTCGGTTTGCCAGGTGTGGCGCATGGACCGGGTTTCGTAGGGTTCGCCATAGAGCGTATTGGCCACCAGCGTAATGGCAAACTTCGGCACTATTTCTTTCACGAACACTACGCCCCGTTTCCAGCCGCCGTCAGTTTTACGCCGAACGTAAAACCGGAGATTAAACTCTTCAAATTCGGTGTGGAACGGTACGGCAATGGCTCCCAACATACGGACTTTCTGGAACTGGAACCCTACCAGACTGCCGTAGCAAACGCCGTTGAACTCGTCCAGTTCAGTACCGGGCGGTACGAGCGGCTCCAGCACCCGCCGGTCAATGGCGTAGTTTGCGAAGATGAGCTGCCGCCATTCGGCGGTGAGGAAGGTAAAGGCCATAAGTTGAGTGAAGAGTGAAGAATAGGTACGCCGAAGCGGGGCTGACGTAGGCACAACAAACGTCAGCCCGTTCTTCGTTCTTCACTCTTTGCTCATTTCCCATACTTATCCTGATATTGCCTATCCGCTTGTGGCGGTCATCTAAGTTGGTAGTGCGGCCCTGAATGAACACCCGCTCCACTCTGTTGGTGCGCATGGCGAGGGCGTCGCCCGCCGAGACGAACAGGGTGGCGTGTTTGCCAGGTTCGAGGGTGCCAACTTTATCGGCGATGCCGAGAATCCGGGCGGTATTGCTGGTAATCATTTTCAGGGCTTCTTCGCTGTCTGTCACGCCGAAACCGACCGCCGTACCGGCCTGAAAGGGCAGGTTACGGGTTCGCCACTACTCACCGGCGTAACTCAGACTCACCAGCACCCCCGCTTTTTGCAGGATACCCGGCAGTCGGCACGGCAGGTCAACGGCTTCGTCGGAGCGGTTGGGCAGGCGGTGCAGCGCGCTCAGGATAACCGGCACTTTCTGCTCGGCCAGAAAACCCGCTACGCGGTCGGCTTCCTCGGCTCCTACTATCACGACCTTCTGAACGCCCATATCACGGGCAAACTGGGCAGCTTCCAGAATATCTTTGGCGTAATCGGCCCGGACGCAAAGGTTTTGCTGGCCCGAAAACAACCCACGCATGGCTTCGAGTTTGAGGTTCTTCGGCAACTGTCCCGTCTGCGATGCATAGGCTTTGGCATCGGTAAAGGTAGCGCGCAGGGCAGCAATGGCTTCGTCGCGCTTGTCGTTCTTCTTGATGACCCGCGAGAAATCCGTGTAGTCGAACACGATAGCAAAATAGCCCGGCCAGGTAAGCCACAGGCCGTCGTCGGCTTTTAAAACAGCATCTTCCCAGTTCCAGCCATCGGCCTGCATAATGCTCGAACTCCCCGACACCGTACCACCTTCGGGA
>JBBRUB010000402.1:0-4525 GCA_038248175.1 Cytophagales bacterium
GTTAAACCCGAGTGACTACATAAGTTTGCCCAGCCTTAAGGCAGCTTTGGATAAAATTTGGGCCGATTTTGGCGGAAAATACCGGGTTGATTTCAGTTAATACTGCCCAACTACTTACCATCTAGTTCATCAAAACCTTCTTCTGCAACGGCATCACCGGGCATTCGGGGATTGTCACTAATAGTAAATGGTTTATTCTGAGATTCAAGATGATATTTCAGTAGGTTTAAAATAAAAGTCTCAAATGAGTAATAATTTCTAGGACTATTCCCTATAAATTTTGAAAGTATTTCGTCTATTAGCATATGTGTCTGTATGTCGTTTTAAAGTTGTGCCTAACGGTTTGCGTGTAGGCGATGTTGCCTTGTGTTGCGCCTGCGGCAAGGCAATATTGCTTACACGCTGTTAGCACTAGTTTATTCATTTATTATATGCATACTTAACCAGTTCTTTAAATTATTGAAATAATTTGGGCCTCCCGTTTTAACCGCTCTACCACTTGGGCTATAAGATTGGGGAATAAAATCTATGTTATTTTGATATCTTATTTGATTAATGAAACCTTGAAATCCATTCGCACCAAGTTTATTTTCTTGCCATTTTGTTCTAAAATCGATTCCTATAGTGTTATTGCCCATGGTATGAATAACTTTTCGAATTCCACCTTGCTGAATTAAATTGAGGATAATAGGATTATAAGTTCGACTCAGTGTAATATTACTATTTTCAAATGCTGTCCTCGTTGTAAATAAAACCTGGTCAGAAAATTCTGTATATATTTTTTGATTAATAAAGTTGTTGATTACAGTTTCATTATTGTCTTGAGAATCGATTTCGATAGAATCAATTACATCTAAAAAACAAAATTTATACCTGTTCATATAATCTAGCTTTAACTCTAAATTGTTGAAGAATATATTCGGATTCAAATTATTTATTTCAGCCATGGCTTTCCAAAAGTAATTTGTACACCTTCCATAGTAATAGTCGGTGTTGTCACCATTCAAATTATATGGATTAAACGAACCTAAAATAAGTTTTTGAGAATTTTGTAAAATCGCATTTCTATTCCATTCATTTTCTAAAGCTACATGTCTTACTATCATATCTTTTAATTTTAAAATTAGTGCTAACATCTGTATTTACGAAAGTCTCCCCTTTTTTCGGTACACTTTCGTAAATATCCGTTATGTCTGTAAGTTCACCGACTTAAAACCGCTTTGTGCTTGGTCTGACCTGTCTATGGATTGTGAATGCAACTAAGATATTTTGGGCTAAATATCCAAATCATCTAACGGGCTTTTTATCTGGTCAAACCCTTTGTTGGTCAGATGCGTATAGATCCAGGAGCCTTTGCTGCTTTCATGACCCCGCAGGAGTTGAATGTAAGGGAGGTCGGTTCCGAACTCATGCAAATGGGTTGCAAACGAGTGGCGTAGCGTGTTTACCGTGACATGCTTCCTGATGCCGACTTGCTCACAGGCCCGTTTCAGGATCAACTGAATGCTTTTTGTTGAATACGCTGAGCTGCCCTACCCCCTTAATTAGCTAATTTACAGGTCTGTACAACAGATAGTTGATGTTGTTTGGCGGGGCGTTGCAGGGTATATGGCTTTCGTTTGCCACCCGCTACTTCCCTGTGATAGAACTTGATGGCATTGATGGCCTGATTCTGGTGCGAAGCCGACACATTGCGGTCGATGGCCTTATACTGGCAAGAAGCAATAAACTTACGGTCGCCAATCTGGTCATTATAGGGAAATTCAACTTTGATTGGATTCTGCTCGTTATGACTGATTTGTAAGGCTTTCAGCCCGGCAAGTTTCGTAAATACAGCTTATTTGAGGAATAACCGAAACAACTTAGAGGGATTCATCACCAGATACGTTAGTTTTTTGTCAAACATGATAATTTGTTCAACAACCACTTCGTTGAAACTTTATAACCACAATGTTCAACAGGTCGAAACCAGTCAGTCCGGCATCGTGTTACGTTCACCATGCTTATTCAGTATTGCTCCGATCTGCACCTGGAGTTCACCGACAATGCCCGCTACGTAGCACAACAGCCAATTGAACCCGTTGGTGAGGTGCTGATTTTGGCGGGCGATATCACCACCCTGTCGTTGCTTGACGCACACCGGGCGGCACCACCATTCTTCAAAATGCTCTCGAAGCAGTTCAAACGGGTGTTCTGGATTTGCGGGAATCACGAGTTTTACCAGTCCTGGGATGCGTCGGTGCTGGACAAACCACTGTGTCAGGCCATACTCCCAAACGTGTTTCTGCTCAACAATACAGCTTTGGAGTACGGGGGCGTCCGCTTCATTTTTACGACACTCTGGTCGGCCATTGGCGATCTGGAAGGCATTCAGATTCAGCCGAACATGTCGGATTTTCAGCTGATCCGCTACCGGGGCCGAACGCTGACAACGGGCATGTACACCAACCGGCTCCACAACCCGTCGGTCGCGTTTCTGGATATGCAGTTCGCTCAGCCCACCAGTTTGCCGACCGTAATGGTATCTCATCATCTGCCATCGCTGCAATGCGTACACGCCCGTCACCGGGGCAGCAGCCTGAATCCTGCCTTCGCCACCGATCTTGACATCAATATTGAACGATGGCAACCCAGCTACTGGATTTATGGCCACAGTCACGCTAACATGCCGCCCATTTCCATTGGAAAAACGCAGTTGATCACTAATCAGCTGGGATACGTGTCGTATTCCGAAATGGACTTGTACCGCCCCAATGCCACGATCACGGTCTGAGGGTTTCGTTGGGCAATTTTATAGTCTCGCTCAACGTAGCAGGTATGAACGTTGCTGAATTCTTACCATTGATCGAAAGGTTTTGCCTCAGAGCAGGGGTTTCAATACGCTCCACACCGTATTGGCCACAATTTTATGACCGGCTGGGGTGGGATGAATGCCGTCGGGCTGGTTGAGTTTGGCGACGCCACCCACGTTTTCGAGCAGGAACGGAATCAGTACGGCGCTGTTTTTATCGGCCACCTCTTTGAATAACTCCCGGAACTCGCGGGTATATTCGGTGCCGAGGTTAGGCGGTATCTGCATCCCGGCCAGTACGATTCTGGCGTCTGGGCTTTTTTTACGTACCGTGTCGATAATGGCCTGTAAATTCTGGCGGGTCTGCGCCAGAGGTAGTCCGCGCAGGCCATCGTTGCCGCCCAGTTCCAGCACGAATACGGACACGGATTGCCGCATGACCCAGCTAATGCGGCTTTTGCCCCCGGCAGTAGTTTCGCCACTTAGCCCGGCGTTTACTACGGTATAGTCCAGCCCCGCCGAGTCGATTTTTTCGCCTACCAGAGCCGGAAATGCTTCCGACTGCTCCACGCCGTAGCCCGCCGTTAGGCTGGTGCCGTAAAACAGAACCACTTTTTTGCCCGCTGGTACCGATTCTATTGTAGCCGTTGTAGATGATTGAGCTGTGGTAGCTGACTGTTCGTTACTCGTCTTCTTATCGGAATTGCAACTCCATACCATTGTCAGCAACAGCAGACCGCTTATCAAAGAAACCGGCATCCGGGTGATTTTCAGAAACTTCATGGTTTATCTGGTCGTTTGATTGGCTAAACGCATTTTCAAACGCAAAAGGCGCAAATAGCGCAGGATTTTTGTCATCCCGACGAAGGAGGGACCTCATTGTAGCTGACAAACTGACTCAATTGGACGTGCGATCCCTCCTTCGTCGGGATGACAAAAATCCTGTGCTAAAAATCACTCATGAGTATTCTTAAAGTTGAAAACCTGACAAAGTCATACCAGAGCGGGGGGCGTGAGCTTACCGTGTTGCAGGGCGTGAACTTCACTCTCGAACCGGGCGATACGTTTGCCATTGTGGGGCCGAGTGGCAGCGGCAAAACGACCCTGCTTGGTCTATGCGCCGGGCTGGACCGAGCCTCTTTGGGCAGTGTGTATCTGAATGACATCCGGCTCGACACGCTCAGCGAAGACGAACGCGCGGCTATCCGCAACCAGTACGTCGGGTTTATTTTCCAGAATTTCCAGCTGCTACCCACCCTTACAGCCCTCGAAAACGTGATGGTGCCGCTCGAACTGCGGGGCGAACGCGGGGCAAGACAAGCCGCGCAAAACCTGCTCGACCGCGTTGGTCTCGGCGACCGGGGCCACCATTACCCAACCCAGCTAAGCGGGGGCGAGCAGCAGCGCGTATCCCTGGCGCGGGCATTTGCCAACCGACCCAAGCTGCTCTTCGCCGACGAACCCACCGGTAACCTCGATACCGACACCAGCGACACCGTGGTGGACTTACTCTTCGAACTCAACCGCGAAGCCGGTACCACCCTCGTCCTCGTTACGCACGACCTCGACCTGGCCGCCCGTACCCAGCGCATGATTCGCATCAAAGGCGGACGGGTGGTGGAGGATACTGATTCAATTGTGAATGAGCGAATGATAGAATAAGTGAATATGGCTGGCGCGGGAAGCTTCCAGCGATAGCTCCTTCGCGTCAGCAACTATTCACTCATTCTATTA
>JBBRUB010000403.1:0-4517 GCA_038248175.1 Cytophagales bacterium
CCGACAGCGTTTGGGGAGCCTACTCGCTTTCGCCATCGGCAGTAGTCGAAGAAATCCTGATCCGACCGCAGTTGGGGGATATTTAGCGGATTGGGTTGTAGCCCAGACCGGTACGCCGGTCCGGGCTACAACCTTACTCAGCCTTGACCAGGTCAATCTGAAAGATGAGGATGGAGTTAGCTGGAATGCCTTGCTGCGCCTGACTGCCATACGCCAGACTGGGCGGCAGGTAGAGCGTAATACTGCCGCCGGGTGCCACAAGTGGGATACCCTGCTGCCAGCCAACAATAAGTTGGTTAAGCCCAAAACGAACCCCCGACCCGCTGTCGAAGGTCTGCCCGGTGGTGAGTTTCCCCGCGTAGTTGACCGTAACGGTCGAGCAGACGGTAGGCTTATCGCCAGAACCCAGCGACTGGATATTATAATAGAACCCGCGCGGGTCGAAGGTAGCCGTGATCTTCTGGGTGTCGATGTACTGCTTCAGTGCAGCAATTTCGGACTCAGGGGCTTTGGTTGTTACGGGCGCGCAATCTGGAGATTGATCGTTCGAATTACAGCTACTGAACGTCAGCGCAATAAGCAGGGTGAAGGCAAGGTATTTCATGAAACTGGTTTATTGATTTGAACTGGTTTACAAAGATCGGGCGTAAAAGCTATTCCTCACAGCAACACCAGCAAACTACCCGGCACTACCCGCACCTCGGCGCGACCCGATTCAATCATGAGCGGCTCGCCGTCGGCATGGATGAGTAACGGACAGTTGGTCTGCACCGTAGCGTTGGTGATGGCGTGGCCGTGCCAGTAGCCCGACTGGTTCAGGGTTTTGTAGAACAGCCGCCAGGCGAGTATACCGCCCAGTTGCACGGGAAAGGGGCGCATTTCGCACTGGTCCAGTTTACCGTCGGCAATGTTGGCGGTGGGGGCCATCCAGGCGTTATTGCCAAACTGCCCGGCGTTGGCAAAAGTCATCGAAAACAGCGTCCGCTCCTGTCCATCCAGCCAATATGATTCGGGTTTATAGTTCCAGAACGCCCGGAAAGCCGTACGGACATACGTTGGCAATCCCCGCACCGGCTGTTTGGCAAAGGCATGCGCCACGTAAGCTTCAAAGCCCAAACCGGCGGTACAAAAAAACGGATGCTCGTTAATCTCACCCGAATCGATCACTACCGGACGACCCCGCAACGCCCGCTCAATGGCTTTTTCGGGATGCAATGGTACGCCCAGATGTCGCGCCAGCCCGTTGCCGGAACCAAGTGGCACAATGCCCAGCGCGGTTGACGTTCGGCGCAGGGCGCGGGCCGTTTCGTTGATGGTACCGTCGCCCCCAATGGCAACAATACGGCCAATACCCCGCGCAACGGCATCCTGCGCCAGTTCGGTGGCGTGGCCGGGGTAGGTCGTTACAATGGCATCGGGGGCGAAACCGAGCGCATTGGCCCGTTGCAGGAATACCTCACGGATCTGATCTTTCCGTCTGGCGGGCAGCGTGCCGGAAAGGGGATTTATTATGGCCAGAACAGCCGACAAATTTGCCATTCAGGAAAAGAAAACGAAGAGCAAAATAATGAACACCACGATGAACACGTAATACCAGCCATCTGAAAAGATGTATGGCTTGTACTCGTCGTAAAACTTGTGGATTCGGTTCATGGGTGGATTGGATGATTTTGTCATTCCGAGGAACGAGGAATCTCTCTGTGGCAATAAATCCACCAACTACAAAGAGATTCCTCGTTCCTCAGAATGACAAAAAAATCAGATACGCTGAATCAATTCAGCTACTTTATGCACCTCGCGGCCCACGATGTGGTCAATGATGGCTTCGGCATGTTCGCGACCGTTCTCGATAAAGACTTTCTCGGTATAGATTCCCGCCAGCACCGTACCGCACACATACAGGCCCGGCACGTTGGTCTCGAACGTCTCGTTATCGTAATACGGCACCTGCGTGTCGGGGTTCAGTTCAATACCACACCGGCGCAGCAGGTCGGCGTCGGGGATGTAGCCGGTCAGGATAAAGATAAAATCGGCGTCGAGTTGCGTTTCGTCGCCGGTTTTCAGGTTATTGACCGTCACGGTTTTTTCGTCGATCTGCGTCACGACGGAGTCGAACACGGTCTTGATTTTACCTTCTTTCACCCGGTTTTTCACGTCGGGAACGAGCCAGTATTTTACCGTACTCCGAAAGTTTTCGCCCCGGTGTACAATCGTAATGTCAACGTCATGCCGGTACAGCTCCAGCGCAGCTTCTACGGCAGAGTTCGACGCGCCGATGATGACCACCTTTGTAAACGAATATTTAAACGGCTCGTCGTAATAGTGCGAGACGTGGGGCCGGTTTTCGCCGGGAATGTCGAGCCAGCGCGGGCGGGTAAAATAGCCAGTCGCCATAATGACCTTGTGGGCTTGATACTGCTCGCCGGTGGTGGTTAACACCGTAAACGCATCGTCGTGTTTCTGTACGGTATCGACTTTCTGGAACAGCCGGATATTCAGTTTGAAGTAGGCAGCCGCTTTGCGGTAGTATTGCAGAGCTTCGTCGCGTCCGGGTTTTACACCCGAAATGGGAAATGGCAGTCCACCAATCTCGATATTTTCGGCAGTAGAGAAAAAACGCATCCGGCGCGGGTATTCACGGATGGACTCCGTAATGCTACCCATATCCAGAATCAGGTGGCTCAGCCCCGCTTTGGTGGCTTCAATGCCAGCCGCCAGCCCACACGGCCCGGCTCCCACAATAATTACGTCGTACGTCATAAAAAACACCTGTTGTATTCGTATGACAACAAGCAAAACCCCTGCAAAGGTTGCGCCTTTGCGGGGGTTTTGATATGGAGACGCGTGCCGGGTGCTTACCTAATCCTCGTGATGATGATGGGCAGGCAGACAGCAGGACACTGGCAATCGACGCTCAATATGACGCGGTACTGGGCCGCGCACCCCAGCGTGTTACTGATCTCGATGAGGTAGGTACCAATGGCCAGTACGCTGCTAATCTGACCACTGACCGGTATGCTTCGCGGAGTGCCGCTGAACGTACTGCCCGTTGTGATGCGGTAGCCAAACTGAGTCAGGTCAGTACCGCTGCTGCCCGTCACGGTCAACTGACCATTGGTCAATGCAACGTTGCCGGCGCAGGTTGGATTTGTTCCATCAACCGTTAGCGAGGCCGAGACAGGGGTTGGGTAAACCGTTATTGTACCCAATTCGGTGGTGGTGCTGCCGCCCGCACCCGTTATGCTGCACGTGGCGGTATAGGTCAGAGAAACCGGCGCATTGATGCCCGACAGGGCCGTTGTGCTGACTACCAGCGGGTTGCCAGTGGTGCCGTCGCTCCAGGTTAGTGTGCCGAGACAGCCCGTGGCTGACAAACTGGCCGGCTGGGCGGCACACACCGCTGTGCTAACGACCGACACGCGCCCCTGAAGGGGTACCAAACCGGCATCGACGCTGCGGTTGGGCCGTACTGCATCGGTTTCGGCCAGGACAATTTCACCCGTAAAGCCTGTGGTAGGGTTGGCGTTGCTGTCGTTGGCGGTAGTGCTACCGGGGGCTGAGGGCTGCGTTAGCGAGCAGCTGGCCGGAATACTACCCGGAACAAACCGAACCTGATAGGTTCCAAAAGGCAGGTCACTGAACAGATAAAAGCCCGCGCCGTCGGTTGCGGTTGTGCTGCGGGGCGTGCCGGCCCGAACCCCACCCGTGACCTCATACAACTCGACCGAGATGTTGGGTACGCCTGGTTCGTTCTGATCTTGAATACCATTGCCATTGAGGTCTTTCCAGACCCGGTCGCCAAGGCCGTGGCGGGGACCAACCAGACACGCGGGCGTTGGGTCAGGATAGAAAATAATGGTCTCGGCAGAGGGGTTGACCGAAACGCTCATAACAATGCTGGGCCGCAGACCATCGTTCTCAACTATCCATTCGCCGTTTTCAAACCGCCAGCCGGGCCAGTCCGTAGGATTCCCCTGCGAATCGACGGCGGCCCCTGGATATAGGAGCGTACCTGACAGCGGCTGGTTGGTCAGCGTTTCGACAATGGTACCATCGACGCGTTTTTTCAGGGTAATGGCAACGCCATTCTGGGGAGTGAAGTTGACCGCCGTGATGCTGTACGATAGATATGGCGTGTCTTTGATACACAGCGACTTGCCTTCGACCACAATGCTGCGGGTTACGCCCGTTACGCTGACAGTGGTAGTAGCCGTACAGCCAAAGGTGTTGGTGCAGGTAGCCGAGAATACGTTGGTACCTTCGATAATCTGTACGATTGGCCCTGCCGAATACATTACGGTCCCACCATTGCAGCCCGACATGGTCAGGGTAACGCTCGTACCGGTTTCAACTACGCCCCCCGGCGTGGCCTCAAGGATAGGCGTGGGCGTGGTGGTCGTTGACGTGACCTGAGCTACAGCCGTACTCAGCGACGATGGGCAGATGCCATCACCCACGGTGAGCGTGTAGTTACCCACCACCGTTACCACCGGGTTTTGCTGGGTACTGGTAAAACC
>JBBRUB010000404.1:0-4502 GCA_038248175.1 Cytophagales bacterium
CCTGCGTTCTGCCCAGGAGCGCAATGCCGAGGTAGCCGCGCACTTCGAGGGTATTGGCGTCTTTGAGGGTCATTTTGCAGTTGTATTCCTTACCGCTTTCGGGGTCATATATTTTGCCGTCGTTCCAGACAGTGCCACCGTCATATTTGAAATTGTACATTAGCGGCAGGTTCAGCAGGGCGCGCGACTGTCTGGCCGGGTCGGGATTTTTTCTGTCCAGTTTGGGTTTGCCCGTCTGCGGGTCGATGGGGTCGGCGAGTTTAACGAGTTTGCCGAAAAAGGTGTTACCCTTCTCATAAATCTGGATGTGTCCTTTCTTTGGTCCGGCGGTTTCCCAGATTCCTACTACGGCATTGGCATCGTTGGCGGGGGCAAAGGCGGTTAGCGACAGGGATAATAACAGCAACGGAAGCACAAAGCGTGTGAAGTCCATAAGGTAGGTCAATGGATGATAAGCCGTAGTTTTGGGCTAATAACGAGAAAAAAGAAAAAACAGACATGTTTCACATCGACCCCAACCGCCATTACCCCACCGAAACCGAATCGCGGACTATTATCCGGTTTCAGGACTGCGACCCGCTTCAGCACCTCAACAACGCTAAGTATTTCGACTACTATTTCAACGCCCGCGAGGACCAGGTAGCCAAGCTCTACGGCTTCGATCCCGGCCAGTTGTTTCACGAATTAAAAACAAGCTGGGTGGTGTATCAGCATCAGATTGCCTACGTCCGGCCTGCTCAGGTCAGTGAATGGATCAGGATTATGTCGCGGCTGATTTATGTGGGTGAAGACACGACAGTCACTGAATACTACATGACCGACGACGCCAAAACGCAGCTTAAAAACGTGCTGTGGGTCACGTCCAAATACATCAGCGTAGCCACCGGAAAACGCATCCCGCACGACGACCTTGTCATGGGCTACCTCCGGGCTACGCTCGTGCCCAACGTTGACTTTGCCAGCCTGAACTTCAACGACAGGATTCGCGAGATAAAGGGGCGGTTGTGAAGAAAGAGTTATTCCGCAGCGACGCGCAGAGGAAAAGGGAGCAACACAGAGAAAAATAACTCTGTGTAGCTCCCTTTTTCTCTGCGCGTCGCTGCGGAATAACCTCTAAAACCTAAAACGAGTACCGCAGGCCCAGCTGCATCCGCCAGCGCGAGGTCAGTTGCGTATCGTTGAAAAACGTTGACCGCTGATTGGCATCAAAGCTGTAGGTTGGTACAGCTGCATCAACATTCACGCCCAGTGGCTGCGCCAGACCCGTGTACGACGCAATTTGCCGCACCCCCCAGTTGCTGTTAATCAGGTTGCCGAAGTTCAGCACATCGACACTCAACTGAATCGTGTGCTTGTTCACGAGCCGGAAATCCTGCAACAGCCGCACGTCGAGCGTCGAGAACCAGGGTGTGAAACTGGTAAACCTATCGGCCACTTTGCCCCGGTTCGCACTCAGGTACTTGTCTTGCTGAATGTACTGCTCAAAAGCCGTACGCTGTGCCGTTTGCTGGGCTGCTGTACCCGAAAACTTCATTTGACCAAGTTGCGAAGCCGTTGGAATGAACAGCAGGTCATTGTCGAACGAACCATCTGCGTTGATATCGCCAGCGTACGTGAAGCTGAAGCGGGTGCCTTCGGTATATTCCGTCACGGCAGAAATCGTCGTGGCCAGTTTACCACCCGAATACACAAACCGTTTCGAGGCTGATGCCACTACCCGCTGCCGGTTACCGTAGTACGACTGCCCCAGAACGGCCTGATTCACGTTGCCATAGGCGGGGTTACGGGCGTAGGCATCGGACGATATTTCGGCACTGAGCGACGAGGCATCTTCGGCGTTCAGGAAGTTGTACGACGCATTGACGTAAAACCCATTGGCCCAGGTCCGCTGAATCTGAAAGCTGGTATTAAACGTGTAGCCGAGGCTCGTATTGGTAAAGACATACGCATCGGTCGGGCCGCCAAAGGCATTCAGGGCGCGGTCAGATGCCTGATAAATGGGGCGTTGGCTGGGGTCCTGTAGTTTGCCGGTGGGCGTTTTTAGACCATAGTTCCGCACAATCATAGCATTGATGTCCTTGTTGTACAGCACATCGACCGAGGCAATCCAGCCATTGGCAAATTTATGATCGTAGCCGAGACTGCTCCGCCAGACCTGCGGAAACTTGAATTCGGGCGAGGTCGTGTTATAAAAGAAAAATGCCGGATTGGCTACCTGATTGCCGATCCAGACAAACGGGAAACGGCCCGTAAACACGCCCGTGCCGCCCCGTAGTTTCTGGGTACCGTTGCCGTTGATGTCGTAGTTGAACCCAACGCGGGGCGAAAACAACGGCTGCTGCGTGGGCAGGGTTAGCGAGTTTAGTTTGACGGGCGTTCCGTTCTCGTTAAAGTACTGATTGTCGGGTTGATACACGCCCTCGTTGCGGGTAATGTTCTCCTGAATCTTCTGCTGCGTGTCGAAATACAGCGGTACATCAACTTTGAGGCCGTAGGTCAGCGTAAACTTCGGATTGATGATAAACTCGTCCTGCGCATAAATGCCGATCTGCCCCACGTTGGTTTCGGCCAATGCCCACTGCCCGCGCTGGAACGTGGTCTTTGCGTTGGCAACGGAGGTTTTGACATCGGCACTCGCGGCTGCCGTTACAAAGTCCTGCACCGACGCATAGCCCGGCCCGAATACGCCATCGTAGGCACCGAGGTTGAACGAGTTGTCGAAACTGAACTTCTCGAAACTCGCACCCAGCGTTAGGGTGTGCTTACCCGCATAGATGTTGAAGTTGTTGGTCAGCTGAATTACGTTCTGATTCAGGGTATTGTTGATCGAGAACGGCTCATGCCCGGCCACGATATAGCGAATCCCGTCTTTATTGATGTTGACGGTCGGGAACGGTGCCGAGAATGGGTCGCGGGCATCGCGGAAAGTGGTGTAGCCAACCTGAAGTTTGTTGGCAAATTTGCCGTTGAAATTCGAGTTCAGCTCCACAATGCCACCATTCAGCTTATTGTTGATCCGGTAGCCCGAATTCTGAAATTGCAGCGTTAAAAAGTCCGGCCCGCGCCGACCGATGGCCGAGGGGTTGGCGGGCAAATCGCGGGAAGCGTCCAGAAAGTTATAGATCACCGACAGCTTATGCACGTTGCTGATATTCCAGTCCAGCTTGGCAATGCCTTTGGTGTTCCGGGTTTGATGCGTAAAATTTTCGTACGGCCCCGTTGCATAGCCAAACTGCGACTGTAACGTGCTGGATACCAGGTCGAGGTCCGACGCCAGCACCCGGCTTACATTGGCACCACTCAACCCCGAACGAGCCGCCACCCAGCCCGCCGTGCCGAGGTCAGACCGTCGGTCCAGTTCGGCATTGACAAAGAAAAACAGCTTGTTTTTGATGATTGGCCCGCCGAGGCTAAAGCCGTATTGCAACTGGTTCGACTCCGGTACGATGATGTCGGTACCTTTAATTTTCTTGCCCGTCAGGTCCTGATTGCGGTAAAATCCGAAGGCCGTGCCGTGAAATTCGTTCGTACCTGACTTGGTTACGGCGTTGATACCCGCGCCCGTGAACCCCGACTGCGTCACGTCGAAGGGCGAAATGGCTACCTGTACCTGCTCAATGGCGTCGAGTGAAACGGGCTGCGCGTCGGCCTGTCCGCCCGGTGTCGAAGCATCAAGACCAAACGGGTTGTTGAAGATAGCACCGTTCAGGGCGAAGTTGTTGAAGCGGCTGTTGCGCCCGGCAAACGAGCCATCGCCCCCTGACATGGGCGTCAGGCGGGTATAGTCGAAGATTGAGCGTTTGATAGTCGGCAGGGTACGGAGCTGTTCGCTGCTGATGTTGGTTTGCGGCCCGGTGCGGTTGTTGTTCAGCACGTCGTTGGGGTTCGAACGTACCTGCACCTCGCTCAGTTGTTGCTCGTTGCTGCGGAGCGTCATGTTGAGCGGCAGCTTCTGGCCCAGGCTCAGCGATACGTTTTCGATCACTTCGGGCTGGTAGCCCACATAGCTAATCGTAATCCGGTACGGCCCGCCAATGCGCAGGTTGGGCAGGTTATACTCGCCTGCGGAGCGGGTGGTAACGCCATACTGCGCCCCGGTGGGCAGGTGAACGGCGGCAACAGTAGCCCCCGGTAAGGGTTCGCCTTTCTCGTCGAGGACGAAGCCATAGACGGAGGCCGTAGTGACCTGAGCGCTGCTGTGCAGGGCGCAAAAACTTAGGAAAAAAAGTACAAGTAAACGGGTTGACTGCATAGTAGGTAGTTGTACAAAATATGAAGGATACGGATTTAAAATTAATACTCAGTTCATACAAATTACTCAATTGTGGATATAGTGATGAAAATTATTTTATAAGTATAATACTCTTGAATTCAAATTTGAAATGCAATTCACTTAATCTTCTTTTTTGGCTCGTTGTCGGGGCCTCACCCAACCAGGCTCCCGACAACGAACTAAAAAAGAAGTCAGCCGAACAGGAAGCCAATGCGTAGTTTTGGGTATC
>JBBRUB010000405.1:0-4501 GCA_038248175.1 Cytophagales bacterium
ACTGAGCATTACGGCGTCGGCTCCGTCCATGACCGAGTTGGCGATGTCGTTGATTTCGGCGCGGGTGGGGCGGGGGGCATCAATCATACTTTCGAGCATCTGCGTAGCTACAATTACGGGCTTGGCCGCTTTGTTGCACTTCTCAACCAGCATTTTCTGTATCATCGGCACCTCTTCGGCGGGCAGTTCAACGCCGAGGTCGCCCCGCGCTACCATCAGGCCATCGGTAGCCGCAATGATCTCGTCGATGTTGGCAATGGCTTCGGGCTTTTCGATCTTGGCGATAACCCGGCAGCTTTTGCCTTTGGAGCGGATGTATTCTTTGATTTCGATAATCTCCGACGCTTCCCGAACGAACGACAACGCAATCCATTCGACGTTGTTTTCGAGGCCAAACTCCAGGTCTTCCCAGTCTTTTTCGGTCACGGCGGGCATGGATACCTTGGTGTTGGGCAGGTTCACGCCTTTTTTAGACTTCATCATCCCGCCATAGACCACTTCCGTTACTACGTCGGTACCTTCAGTGCGGAGTACGCGCACTTCCAGCTTACCATCGTCCATCAAAATCCGTTCGCCGGGGTGTACGTCGCGGTACATGTTTTTGTAGGGTGTACTGACGCGCTCGGCGGTGCCGATGATGTCGTCGTTGGTGAAGGTGAGCGTATTTCCGGCTTCAAGCAGGACGCCGTCTTTGTTTTCGACGTTTCCGATACGGATTTTGGGTCCCTGCAAATCCTGCAAAATGCAGAGATTTAGGTTGTGGTCGGCGTTGATCTGCCGGATGCGTTCGAGCCGCGTCAGGTGGTCTTCGTAGGTGCCGTGGGAGAAGTTGAGCCGGAAGACGTTTACCCCGGCCTGCGCCAGTGCCAGCAGTTGTTCGGTTGTTTCGGAAGCCGGGCCAGTGGTGGCGACAATCTTGGTTTTCTTGGACATGGGGAACGGGAAAGTTGGGCAAAACGACTAAAAGTCGCTGCAAAAATAACCCGCTCCAACCATTTACGGCTGTGTTAACCGAAATTTCACGGACTTCCGTCGTTACCAGATGATTGAGACGAGTTGATCGTAGCGTGGAAAATTACGGTCTGATGACACAATCGTCAACTCGTCGGCGAGTGCTATTGCCAGAATCATGCGGTCAAACGGGTCTCTGTGTTCGTCACAGAAGGGCAGTTGATCGTAAGCAGAAAGGTGACTTGCGGTCATTGGTAGCCAGGTGAATCCTGATTGTTGAGCCGCCTGAATTAAGTCGGCCACAGGTTGGGAGAAGCGGATTTTTCGGGAGATTTTCAGCTTAATAGCTATCTCGAAAAAGCTGATCGGGCTGACAAATACATCATTGGCAAATAGGATTGCCTGTTCGGCTACGGTACTCAATCGGGCATCTTTTTCGAGCGACCACAACACGGCTTCGGTACCCAGTAAAATCCGCATTACATATAGTCTTTCAGGTCGTCAATAGGGTCATTGAAACCTTCTTCTGTCCTTATTTGGCCCTTTAGCAAGCCAAATTGCCGTTTCGGCTTTACGGAAGATTCGTCGGGAATTTCTTCAACAACGGTCACAATCACTTTAGCCCTGCCACTATTAACAGGTAACGCTTCGTCTAATGTTACCTGCCCGTTTTGGTAGATTCCAAACACTGCCTTTGTCATAGCTGTCTGTTTTTTCTCAATAACGCGATTTTCCGGCAAACTGTCTAAAACGTCAACTCCCGAATCTTATCCATGTACGACCGGCTCACGCGCACTACGTCGCCGTTTTGCAGGATTACGTCGTAGCTTGACGGGTACTTCTGGATTTCGCGGATGTAATGCAGATTCACGATGTCGGAGCGGTGGACGCGCAGGAAGTGCTGCGGATTGAGCCGGGCTTCCAGTGCGCCGAGGCCGTAGTTGCTCAGATGCTTGCCCGCTGCCGTGACGAGCGTGGCGTAGTCGCCCTCGGCTTCAATGCGGAGAATATCGGCCACGGCCACCGTTACAAGCCGGTTTCCGGTTTGCACGAGTATTTTTTCGGGATACGTGGCCGCTGCCGTGAGCAGACTTTCGGCCAGGGGCTGGAGTTTCTGGAGATTACCCGTACCCGACGAAACGCGCTGAATGGCCTGGGCAAAGCGGGCGCGGGTGTAGGGCTTGAGCAAATAATCGACGGCGTGTACCTCAAACGCCCGGAGCGCGTACTGGTCGTAGGCAGTCGAGAAAATGATCTGCGGAATCTCGTCCACGTGCGTCAGGACGTCGAAACCGGTCAGGCCGGGCATCTGCACGTCCAGAAAAATCAAATCGGGTTTGAACTCGTTGATGAGCCGCACGGCATCGACGCCGTTGTTGGCTTCGCCCACCACGATTAGAGCAGGGTATTCGGCGAGGTATTCCCGAATCAGGCTGCGCCCGGCAGCTTCGTCGTCGATGATGATTACTTTCTGCATAAGGGTTTTTTAGACACAGAGTTACACGGAGAAGACACAAAGATTCACAGAGAAAAGTCTTTCTTTTCCTCTCGAAAAATCTCCGTGTAACTCTGTGGTTCTTTGTGCACCTCTGTGGCTAAAATCTTTTCTTTTACCGGTACCGCGAAGCGCACCACTACGCCGTGCGGCCGGTTTTCCGTGATAACCAACTCCGTACCGAACATCTTCTCTAACCGGAGTCGGGTGTTGGTCATGCCCACGCCGTTGCTGGTTTCGGTCGAGTTGTTCATGCCCACGCCCGTATCGGCCACTTCGATACGTAACTCCTCCGCTTGTCGGTGAATGCTGACGCGCACCTCGCCCCCGTTGATGAGCGACGCGATGCCGTGCCGGACTGAATTTTCGACCAGTGGCTGAAGCAGCATGGGTGGCAAGAGATAATCCAGCACATCATCGGCCACATCGAACTGAACGTGGAGCCGATCGCCGAAGCGGGCCTTTTCGAGGTCAAGGTATTTACCAACAAAGTTAATTTCGTCGCGGACGGTGGCTTCGTCAGTGCGGGATGCCTGGAGTTGGTAGCGGAACAGGTCGGCGAGGTCGGCGAGGAGTTCGCGGGTGCGTTCCTGCGCGGGTGGCACGCTTGCGCTGATGGTGTTGAACACGTTGTACAGAAAATGCGGGTTCAGCTGGGCTTTCAGGGCGGTGAGTTCGCTTTTTACGGCCAGTTCGCGCAGTTGAATCTCCTGAATACGCTGTTGTTGCAGATCACGATACCAAGCGTAGGCGTGAAAAATTCCGAACTGCACCAGATAAAACAGCGAGCCGATATACGTATCCCAAACCTGCCCACTATCGCGAAGGTGGCCCACCCCGATGACGTCGGAAATGGCGTAATAAACGCTCTGCCAGACAACAATAAAGAGAGGCAGCAGAATAATATGCAGGGATACCCGCCGAACCAGCGACCAATGCCGCAACCATACGAATAGCAGATACCAGACCGGAATGGTGAAGAGCAGTTTCAGGCCATAATCCAGAAAGACTCGCGGTAATTCGCCAATGAAATAGTGGAGCAGCGAAACCTTCGCCCATTCGCGCTGACTAATCGACAACGCCCCATCGTACAGCAGCGCAGCTACAACGTACATGGCTATCACGAGCAGGAGGGGGCGGGGGGAAATGGGCTTGTTCATGTGTGATTTTTGGGGATGAGCAGGGTTTGTCATTCTGATCGGGCCGCCAATAACCCTTCTTACAAATTTACCTATCTCCTCAACTCACCTTAATCTCTTTTCCGACGAAGTGACAAATACGTCGGTGAATGACATGGCCCGTCGTTCACCGACGTATTCGGCCACTCGCCGATTGCGGCTGGGTGGGGGCAAAGCAAGCTGGTAGTTTTGGTCCATCAAATCAACCAAAGCTATGAAAAAGCTCCTCCTGTTTGTCCTGTTTTTTGCTACTACGCCCGCTTTTGCCCAAACCGCTACGCTCAGCGGTACCGTTGTTACAAGTTCCGGGCAAGTTGTTCCATTTGCTACGGCGGCCCTGCGGTCGGCAGCCGATTCGTCGCTGGTAAAAGCTGCGGTTGCCGGAGCCGACGGGGTATTTGCGTTTGCCGGGTTGCGGGCAGGCGCCTATCGGGTTGGGATGACGGGCGTTGGCTACGCGGCCTGGACATCAGAAACCGTTACGCTGACCGATGGACAAACCGCTGTGTTGCCGCCCGCCGTACTGACCGAAACGACGCAGTCGCTGGCCGAAGTGAGCGTGAAAGCCATAAAACCGCTGGTGGAGGTACTACCTGACAAACTCGTGCTGAACGTACAGAGCAGCATTACGGCGCTGGGTAGTTCGGCCCTTGAGCTGTTGCAGAAAGCACCCGGCGTGTTGATCGACCCGAATGACAACATCATCTTGCAGGGCAAAAACGGCGTTCGGGTATTTATCGACGGCAAACCTTCGCCCCTCGGCCCGGCAGATTTGGCCGTGTATTTACGCACGCTGCAAGCTACCGACATCGACGCTATCGAGATCATCACTCAGCCCTCGGCCCGTTTCGATGCGCAGGGCAATGCCGGTATTATC
>JBBRUB010000406.1:0-4493 GCA_038248175.1 Cytophagales bacterium
CCCGGTTTAGAGCCTTTCCTCTCCGTGCTGGCTACCCTGAAAGGAAGCTGACAATAAAATCAGTTTTTGAGTGGTACGTTTTCATTTGGTTTGTAGATAGAAAAAATAGCTGCCTGCTCGTTTACCCGTTTCCTACTTGACCCGGCTTACCGCCCCGTGCTTTCCGTTCTTCAGATTACCCGGTCAGCACGGTTGCGCCAACCGGGGTGTTTTTCATGGTGTGGATAGAAAGAAATAGGGTGCTACTTGAAGTCGTATAAGTCGGCTTTGGTATTGCCCGTGAACGTGTTGTCTTTTGCTGTTACGGGATCGCTACTGCGGTATGCTATACCATATCCACCACTATTCGAAATCGTGCAGTTGGTGATATTGCCTTTGCTGGCCTCTGGCGTGCAACTATACTCCAGACCTAAGTAAATTGCTGCTTTTGATGTCTTGGGGACACAAAAGAAGGGTTCTGCGGTTGACCCGGCACCATCAATGATACAGTAATTGAATTTGGTTTCAATGTTGCCATTTTGAGTGCTAATACCCGCCCATACGCCTTTCGTATTAGGCAAATATCCCACAAACTTTATTGGATCAGCAGCAGTGCCATTTGCAATAATTGCAACATTTTTTTTGGATGTACTCAGGAAGATTCCCGCATCTGTACCAAACTGTACTTCCACTCCTTTTGAGAAAATGAATGATTCGTTGGGTTCTAATATCCCAAAGACTCTGTAGGGTACATTTAACTTCTCAATAGTGGCTGGCCCAGCTAAAAGAGCATCGTAGTTATTGATATTCGAGGAAAAAATTTCAATGTATTTTTGCCCATTGTTAACGTAATCGCTTTTTGTATCCAGATACCCCCATTGAGAATAATGGATTCGCATGGCAGATTTTGAGTTGTTTGCAAACGTATTCGTTGAAAAAGCCGTGAACTTACATTTAGTGTACCAGTTTGAGCTTGTACCGTTTGCGCCAATCCTAATACCATAGCCAGTATTATCCGAGAAGGTACAATTTTTAATACCAATTTTCGATTCATTGAATCCGTCTACTAACAGTCCCGCTGCGGTTGCCTGTACCGAACCTGCATGACGTACTGTTACATACTCCCATTGATTTTCAAGGTTATTTGCCCCCATTACAACGCCCTGCCACGAACCTGCCGAGGCTACCTTACCCTCCAGAATAATGGGTTTGGCCGCCGTGCCAATCATTTTCAACGCAGACTGAGCGTTTATCGTAATGCCCGAACTCCCGCCGTCGAACTGGATTCGTACACCCGGTTCTACCGTCACAACCCGTGTTCCAGAGATGGAAAGGTTAGTCGTCACGATGTAATCAACACCGTCGCCGAGGTCTTTCAGTACGTCGGGCAGATCGCTGCTGTTTTTGATGGTTATGGTGGTGGCAACGGCTGGTTTCGGGACGGTAACGGTGACGCTATACGTTTGGGTGCTGCCATCCTCTGCCGTGACGGTGTAGGTCACCGCTTTCGTAAAATCCTGCGCTGCGCCTGATGCGGGCGAGACCGTTGCTTTGGCCGAAGTCGTAAGGGTCGGCACGAGTTTGGTGGCATCGGTACCGGCGGGCAGCGTGGCCGAAATGGTTTTGGCGGTATTGTCAATCACACCCGCTACGGCCGGGCTGAGTGCGCCGAACGAGAAAGCCGTGATGTCTTTAGCGGTGCTTTTGGGCGCGGCACTTTTGGTTACCGTCACGGTGAAGGTGGCGGTGCTGCTGTCTTCTGCCGTAACGGTGTACGTAACGGGATTGCTAAAGTTCTGCGCTACGCCTGATGCGGGCGATACCGTTGCTTTGGCCGAGGTGCTAATGGTTGGCGCGAGCGTTGTTACGTCAACGCTAAACGGCACGGTGGCGGCAATGCTGTTGCCGCTGATGATGCCGTTTACAGCCGGGCTGAGTCCACTGAACCCAAAGGCCTCGATGGTTTTGGCGGTGCTTTTAGGCACAACTTCTTCCTTCTTGCTGCACGAAATCGTGACGATTAGAATGAGCAGGAAGGAAAGCAGGACCGATAGCAGATAGCGGAAAATGGTTTTCATGGCTTTTGAGAATTGAAAAATGATGTGGATAGACTGAAATCTTACCAGCCCGCAGTGATTCTATTGGATAGAAGACCGGGAGAACAGGCGGGAGAAAAACGGATTTGCCCTGCACTACAACGTGCTGATTTGGCTCAATGCATTGGTAGCAGGCGGTTTCCTGCCTGACGAAAGACGTGTGTACCGGTTTGTGTGTGCTGCACGATAAAGTGCGTTTTTCCGCCCCGGAAATAAACGTGTTTGATGGCGGTGGCCCCATTGGTCGTGGTGGATTTAACGGGTCTGATTTGCTGGGCAGAGGCACCGCCGGTAGATAGTGTCCACAGGCTGGCAATAAGCAGGCTCGTGAGCAGGTATGTGTTCTTTTTCATGCGTTTGGAGTTGGTTAACTGGTCAGACCAGGGGTGCTGAACAGTGATTGGAAGAACCTGGAATAAGAAGTAAAATCAATTGCAGTCGGTTAGCGTGAACGTTTGAGTTGAACGCTGGTTGGCGTCGTCAATCGTTATAATCTGGGTGAGGTAGCCTTTCGGGTTGGTTTTTACGGCGGTAGTTTTGTCTTTACCGCCCGACACGAACTTGTTCGTTTTGTCGTCCAGGAAAAACACTTCATCGGTGCTGCCTTCTCCTCCCAGCGCTACCGACCACGACGTACCCGTCAATACGTCGTAGGGCAGGCCATGCGTAGCCAGCAATTGCTCTGGCGAGGTGACCTTACCCACATTAGTATAGGTAATCTTAAAAAAAGTGATCGTTCCCGGTAGGTCAGAATAACCACTTTCTGTTAAAAGACCATCGGCGTTGTAGGTGAAATACTGCTTCGAATCGCTATTGGGATCGCCGGTCTCGTAGGTAAACTCAGTAATTTGCCCGGCAGCGTTATAGGTGATACTGTTGCTTCCTTTAGAGCCATCGACATTGGCATAGGTCGCTTTTGAAATCCGGCCATTCGTATAAATGTAGGTTTCGGTGCCGTAGGGTTTACCATCGAGCGTGATAATGGATTTGGTCAGCAGTCCGGCTCCGTCGAAGGTGAATACATACACATAGCGCGAAATGGTACCGGAGCCAGTGCCATCAAACTCACGGGCCATTTGTGTAATGCGGCCTAATGCATCGTAGGTATAGCTGTGTTTGTTGCCGTTGCCCCGGTCAATGGTCGACAGCTTACAGATATTGGGCGTCACGGCTGGGGCGTCGTCTTTTTTACAGGCCGTTACCCACAGAAGCAGAAAGCAAAGCAGAGCCGAGGGCAGGTAGCGAAAAATGGTTTTCATAATGAGAACGGTTGTAGTGTGGAAAATGAATGTGTATTGATTTGCTACACTTACTTTGTCGATCAACGGCAGGGATTGATGAACAAACGGGGCGGAAATTTGGGTGAGCAGCCGGTTTTTCCGGGCGAACGACGGGGTTTCCGGGGCGGGCAACGAATGCGGGGCAGCAGCAAGGGAGACATAATCAGGACAGATTGAAAATGATGTGGATAGAAGTGTCGCCAGCCAGTACCCGGTATGATAAGCCAACCAATGGTCCGGTTTTGGCTACGACACCGCTAACCTGCACAGGATAAGCCGGTCAGCGCAACAGGAAACCGGCCAGCAACGTATAAAAGGGGGTGAATGGCCGGATTGGCAGGGCGAATGAGGAAGCGGCCAGTCTGGCCCACCCGAACGTAGAAGCCTGGCCACTCACCGCCTAAACACTGACCGTTACACGCCTTTTGTGGCTACTGGCGGCTGATAGTGTTGGATAGTAGCGGCAACTTCCTACTTTCGTCTCATTCAGCATCAGCACCACCCGTCTATCCACCATCCTGACTATGAAAGCCTTATCTGCCCTTCTGATTCTGCCGCTGGCGTTTCTTGGCCACACCTTCAGCACTGCCCAGCCAACCAGCGGCCTTCCCTGCCCGCCGTACTGTGGCTTTAAAACCGTTACGTTCCAGACGAAGGGCAGCCAGCTTCTCGACCCATGCGGCCAGCCCGTTGTGCTGAAAGGGGTAAACAAAATGGCAGTGTTCGATTATGCCGATCCGGTGGGGGCGGGGTACTTACCGCAGATTGCTCAAACCGGAGCCAACTGCGTAAGGCTGGCTTGGGAAATGACCTCTATCGTCAATGGCCGCCGGGTCGTTAATCCGCTCTCGCAGCTCGATCAGTTGATTACCAATGCCAAAGCCAACAAACTCATCCCGATTGTGGGCCTGTGGGATTATACCAACACCGACGACGGGGGCTTCGCGCACTTGACCGAGTACGTCAGGTACTGGACGCGCCCGGCCATGCTGGCCCTGATTCGTAAACACCGGCAGTACCTCATCATCAACATCGGCAACGAAACGGCCAAATCTGCCGAAAACGGGGGCAACGAAACCATCGCAGCGGATTTAGCCGTCTACGCCAACGCCTACAAAAATGCCCTGATCCGAATGCG
>JBBRUB010000407.1:0-4487 GCA_038248175.1 Cytophagales bacterium
CACAATGCCGGGATACTCCATGCCCCCCACAATACCAGCCACGTTGGTAGCCACCGGGTAGGTATATGGATAGACATACCGCGAATAGAACTCGATGCAACCTTTCACGTACTCCGTTGAGCGGCCCCACGAATCGTTACCCGCACTCTCGACCGGATAGACCGACTGCGCCAGGGCGGTTTTGTTATTGGGCAGGTTCATCCGGGCGGCATCCCACATAAACGCTTTGGAGGTAGCAAAGGCTACGTCGCGGGTGTTCAGACAGCGGAATTTCCAGGTTTGCGTTCCCGACTTTTTTGGGTGTGCGTCGGCACTTGTTACCTCATCTTTACCGATGATCATGACCGTCTTATCGCTCTTTGCCGCCTGTGCCAGCCGCTTTTGCTGCTCGTTGGTCAGCACCTCGCCGGGGTTCAGCAGCTCGCCCGATCCCGTTACGATATGGTTATAGGGTACGGTAATGTTGTATTCGTAATCGCCGTAGTCGAGGTAAAACTCACCCGCACCGAGGTAGGGCAGCACGTTCCAGCCTTCAATATCATCATAGACGGCCATGCGCGGGTACCACTGCGCAATCTCGTAGATCACGCCGTTTTTGGTCGTCAGCATTCCCCTCCGGTCCGAGCCGTAGGCAGGAATCCTGAATGAATACGCCACCTTGATTTTTACCACGTCGCCGTTGGCTTTCACGGGTTCAGGCAGGCGTATCTGCATCCGGGTGTCGGTAATCTGGTAGGGCGTCGCGCTGAACTTGCCTTTGCTCATCTCGGTCTGTACGCTCGTGACGGCCACACCACCCGAAAAACCGAGATTACCAAACCGGCCACCCATAACGGGCGTAGTTTTGGCCGCCCGCGAACTGTCGCTGAACGCATTCTGATCGAGCTGCAGCCACAGGTACGGCAGAGCTTCCGGCGAGTTGTTCTTATAGGTGATTGTCACCTCGCCGGTTACGGTATTCTGCTGATCGTCAAGCGCGATATTGATCTGGTAGTCGGCGCGGTTTTGCCAATAACGCGGGCCGGGCGCGCCACTACCTGTACGGTAATCGTTACCGGGTTGCATATTGAACAGCGGATGGAACAGGGCCAGCGGGTCGTACTTAGGCCCGGTTGAGGAGCTGTTAGGAGCCGATGGGGGTGTATTTTGAGCGAAACCCGCCATGCTTATTGCCCAGAGAGCCACGCCAAGAATTACTTTTTTCATGTATGAAATCCGTGAAGAAAAAAATTTACACAAATAACGACAGAAACCCGCTGAGGTTGTACAACCCGATTTAGATACGAGTTCAAACACCGATTCGTACGTTAATTTTCATTCGGCCCTGACCAGCACCCGCAGGTCGGAGTGGCGGCCCCGGTCGTCGGCACAGGAGATTTTGAGCGGACCGGGACGGGGCCGAAAAAACACGGCTTCGGTGGGGCTGGCCCGGCGGTAAAGTTTATCGTTCAAATACCAGAAAACGGTCTGTACGTCGTTGGCGGCCTGACAGCCCAGTTCAAGCTCGGCGGGGCGGGCGGGGTTTACGTAGTATTCGCTGCCTTCGTTCAGGCTCGTAATCAGCGGCCCCGCCAGACCCGAAACACGCTCACAAGCCGGGTTGTGGGGCGGCACGGTCTCAATCGGAATCCGCTGTCTCTGGTAAAACGCCAGCACATTGGGTGCAAGGTTCGGGTACATCCGGCGCACCACCGGCGTTGCCAATAGCCCATCGCGGTGGTCAGGGCGGCAGTGGGCGCAGTAGGCCATCGTACCGGCCTGGTTGGTCCAAACAGCTTTGCGATGCTGACACACCCGAACCCTCGATACGCCTTCGATGACGTAATCGGTAATGGGGTTTCGGCAGGAGTCGCCCGGTACATCGCCAGTTTGGGGGCAGACGAGCCGCGAGGTCAGCGAAGCCGGGGGCCGAAACCACCCCCTTGCCGAGTTGTAGTCCAGCGCGTTGAACAGCTGAAACAGCAGGGGCGTAGCAGTGTTGGCTCCGCTGAGTTCGGCCACGCCCACGCCCGAAAAATTACCGACCCACACGCCAATGGTGTAGCGTTTGTTGTAGCCAATACTCCAGGCGTCGCGCCGACCGTAGCTGGTGCCGGTTTTCCAGGCAATACGCGGCAGGTGGTAGCTGTTGTCGAAGTTATTGGGCAGATCGGGTCGGGTAATCTGCGCCAGCGTGTTGGTGACGAGGTAAGCCGCTTCGGGCGAGAGGACTTTTTCGCCCCCGTTGGCCACGTCGGAGTACAGCCGCGTCATCTCTTCCAGCGTTACGCCACAGCCGCCCAGAATCAGCGAGAGACCGAGGTGGTTGGCCTGTTTTTTTATGGTCGAAAAGCCCGCCCGCTGCATAGCCTGCACCATGACGCCCGTGCCGAGATCGTTCAGCAGTGATACCGCCGGGATGTTGAGCGAGTTGGCCAGCGCAAACTCTGCCGTAACGGAGCCGTTGAACTGCCGATCGTAGTTATCAGGGGCGTAACCGCCGAAGTTAGTCGGCACGTCGGCGAGTTTAGTTTTCGGGGTAATCAATCCGGCATCGAAGGCCAGCCCGTACAACAGCGGTTTGAGCGCACTCCCCGGCGACCGCACCGCCCGAACGCCATCTACCTGCCCGCCATCGAACCTATTCCCGAAATCTGCCGAGCCGACGTAGGCTATGGTTTCGCGGGTTTCGTTGTCCAGAATCAGCACGGCAGCATTATGGATATTAAACGCCCGGAGCCGGTTGGCGTAGTTCTGCACGAGCCGCTCGGCAGTATTTTGCACGGTCAGGTCCAGACTTGATTGCACAATGGAAACGCCCGGATTTTCGGCCCGCAGCCGGCGGCTCAGATGCGGGGCCTGTTGCGGTGCTTCGCGTCGGTAGGCCGTGAGCGGTTCGCTGATGGCATCGGTAATAACGTCCTGCGGGTACAGCCCGGCCTTTTGGAAGCGGGCGAGCCATCGGTTGCGTTCGGCCACAATCCGGGCGTTGTGGGGCCCCAGCCGCAAACTCGACGGGCGGTTGGGAATGATGGTCAGCGTAGTCAGTTCGGCCAGACTCAACAGTTGGGGCGGCTTACCAAAGTACAGCAGCGACGCCGATTTAAGCCCTTCGATGTTGCCGCCGTAGGGAATCAGGTTCAGGTACAGTTGCAGAATTTCGACCTTCGACAAATGCACCTCCAGTTGCACCGCCCGAAACAGCTCAATTAGTTTGCTGAGGTACGTCCGCTCGCGGGGGTGCAGCAACCGCACCGTTTGCATGGTGATGGTTGAGGCCCCCGACGTTCTTCGACCCGTCAGGACGTTACGGCCCAACGCCCGCAGCATGGCCACGGGGTTGAAACCGGGGTGGTAGTAGAAGTATTTGTCTTCTTTGAAGAGAATGGCGTCGCGGAGGGCGGGCGTTATGTCGGGCAGTTCGGCATACATCCGCCACTTATCATCGCGGCTCAAAAACGCCGACAGAATCTGCCCATCCTGCGCCGTTACCAGCGTTGAGTACGGTACGTTTGTTTTCAGTGGAAACGCCAAATCGAGCAACAAAAACAAGCAGACAGTTGCTATAACTACCTTTACGAGCCTTTTCCGCCATAACCAGCGCAGTATGTCTGCCACTCCTCTCATTTATTTCTCAAAAAATCTCTGTGAAGCTCTGTGCTTCTTTGTGTATCTCTGTGTCCCAAAACAGCACTCAAAAAAACTAAACCATGACCATTCAATTCTTTGGCGCGGCCCGCACCGTAACGGGCAGCAAGCACCTCGTTACCACTGTTAACGGCACTAAAATTCTGCTCGACTGCGGCCTGTTTCAGGGTATCCACACGGAAGAACTCAACGAGAAGTTCGGTTTCAACCCCGCCGATGTCGATTACATGGTGCTATCCCACGCCCACATCGACCATACGGGTCTGATTCCTAAACTCGTAAAAGAAGGCTTTACCGGTCCAATTTACGCCACAGCGGCCACAATAGACCTCTGCGAAGTGATGCTCATGGATAGTGCCCGCATCCAGGAACGCGACCTCGAGCGGGTAAACCGCCAGCGAAACCAGCGCGGTCAGCCCGAAATTCACGCGCTATACACCGAAGCCGACGCGCAGCAGGGTCTTGACCAGATGCGTCCGGTCAGTTACGGAAAATCGTTTACTATCAGCAACGACGTAACGGGTTTACTGACCGATGCGGGACACCTGCTGGGCAGTGCCGCCGTGAGCCTGACCATTCAGGAAAAGGGCGAAACCAAACGACTATTTTTCAGTGGCGACATTGGCCGGCCCGACGATAATATCCTGCGCCGTCCCGATACCTTTCCGCAGGCCGATTACATCATCTGCGAATCGACCTACGGCGACCGGCTTCACGAACCCGAACCCGATATGAAAGCGCACCTACTCCGAATTGTCCGGCAAACATGCGTCGAAAAAAGGGGTAAACTCCTTATCCCGGCCTTTACCGTTGACCGGACGCAGGAGTTGATTTACGCCCTCGACCAGCTTTCGGGCGAA
>JBBRUB010000408.1:0-4484 GCA_038248175.1 Cytophagales bacterium
CGGTTGGGCGAAGGCCATCATATCGTCGTCGGTACCAAAATAGTTGGGTTGAGCCGTGCTGTCGGGGTGTTCCCAGAGGTCGGGTGGGCTGAAGCGGTAATCTACCATCAGGGCCAGCCCTTCGTTGAACCAGACGGGTATTTCGCGCTTGGTGCGCCACCAGCCGAGCCGGGCAAAGAGTTCGTCGTGGCACAGTTCGTGGGCAATCACGTCGGCGTTGTTACCGTCTGGTCCCAGTACCAGAAACGACTCACCCCAGGGCGTACCAAGGCTGCACCCTGCGCCTTCGCCCCCAATGCAATACTGTTCATAATCAGCTTGTTGGGGGCAGTAAATCAGCGTGGCCCGCCCGCGCCGGTCGCCCCAGAACCGAGCCAGCCGGGCGCGGGCCGTTTGCAGGTGTGTGTGTAGCTGAGCGGCCTGTTTCTTCGTAGCATTCCGGTTTACGTACACATTGGGCTGGTTGGTCAACCCCAGAAAACCTGGACTGTCCTCAATCTGCATACACCGCCACAGTTGCGGATACAGCAGCAGAAACCCAACGGGCAGGGCAACCAGTAACGGCAGGATATAACGGAGAAGGAAGCGCAACATCAGTTACGATTTACGAGTTATTCGGTTTGTCCTGTCCATAAACGCGGATCAATGAGCAGGCTTTTCTCACTAACAACCCGAATGGCTGAATACAGGGCGTGGGCCGGGTGAAGCAAATAGTTGATGCCATCGGGCAAAACCGACGAGGGAACGCCAATAGCCAGTACGTCGGGTTCAGCCAGCCAGTTGCTCAAAATATACTGACTGCGTCCGTAACTGTTGTCATTCCAGTAGGGCGGTAGCTGATCTGCCGTCAGTAGGTGCAGGCTGTTGTCAGGTATTTCCAGGCCAACGAGTCGATACCGGGGCAGGTCGGCGTAGGGTACTTGCGGCATATGCACCAGAATCTCGATGAGGGCCAAGGCCGAATGTTCGGCGGTGTAGAGAATGCCGCTGCCGGGGGGATTCCAGCGACCACCGTTCAGCCGTGTACCCGTTGTATCGAGTGGATAAGCCGCGTATTTCTGACGAATAGCCCGGTAAACAAGAGCCATGTTCAGCCGAAAATGCCGTGATCGATACGACCCAGCACCCGGTCAACCAGCGTGTATCCCGTCACGGTGTCGAGCGTTTGCAGGGGTGTTTGCTGGTCCAGTTCGAGCAGGGGCGACCGCAGCCAGCCCCGCACGGTCGAGGCTTTACCCTCGAAGGTATCTAAGGCGTGGCTGAGCAGGTTTTCCAGCAGCAACAACCGTTCAGAAGCGTCGCGGCTGATACGCTGGTCAGGTTTCAGCCGGTGCAGGTACGAAGCCGACAAGCCCAGAAGGGGGGCCAGTTCTTTGTCCGATAAACCTACGAGTTCCGCTACCCGGTCGGCCTCTGACCGGAGAACTCCCCGGCGACTGCGGGCAACGATTTCCTGCTCCGTGAAGAGCCGGGCCGGTGTTGGCTGTGTTGATAAAAACGGGATCATTACAGTGGATTTTTCCACTAAGATAACTGAACAAGTTCATCTTGTCAACTTTTCACAGCCAGCCGAAGCGTTCGGTCAGGCGGTCTTTGTAGCTGCGCGAAACAGGAATGCTCTGTCCGCCCGCCATGAGAAGGTAGCTGCCCTCGCCCCGCACAAATTTTTTGATCTGGTTCAGGTTCACGATGTACTGCCGGTGAATGCGCAGAAAATTACGCTCTTCGAGCAGTTCCTGAATGTCTTTGAGCGGTTTGGTTACTAAGTAATGCTGCCCACCCACCACGTGAAATTTTGTGTAGTTATCGTCCGATTCACAATAGATAATATCGGTCAGGGCCACAAACGCCACGCCGTTCTGGTAGGGGAGGGCAATCGTATCGGGTAGGGCGCGGGCGGGTTCTGTCAGTTGCTGCCGGAGGTGCGTTACCTGCTCGGTGGTAGTACTGCGCTGCTTCTCGACCCGGTTCACAGCCTGAATAAGCTCCTGGGTATCAATAGGTTTGAGCAGGTAATCGACCGCGCTATACCGGAACGCCTTGAGCGCGAACCGGTCGTAAGCTGTCACGAACACCAGCGAAAACGACAGGTGCGATACGGCTTCGAGCAGTTGAAAACCGTTCATCTGCGGCATCTCGATGTCGAGAAACAGCAGATCGGGCTGGTGGTTGAACATGGCCTGCAAACCCGCCACGCTGCTCGTGCAGGTCTCGACCACCTCAATTTGGGGGCAGTGCTGCGCCAGCCGAAGGGCCAGCAGACCAACAGCATTGGGTTCATCGTCAATAATCAGGGTGCGGAGCATAGGCGTTAAACGGGTATGTCAACAAATACTTTGGTGCCGGTTGGGTGGCCGACTGCGTTGGTCAGGTCAATGATTTTTACGTTTGTTTGGGTTTGGTAAAGCTGGTTGATGAGGGCAATGCGTTCGGCAGTTACTTTCATACCCATCGACTTGTTTTTGGTGGCTGATTTACTTTTGAACTCGGCGGCTTTAGCCCGGCCCACCCCGTTATCGGTAATTTCGACTTGCAGCCGGCTGGGCAGTGGCTGCGTTACGTGAACCGTTACCATACCACCTTCGGATTTGTGCATGAGCCCGTGCCAGATGGCGTTTTCTACGAACGGTTGCAACAACAGGGGCGGTATTTGTATAGACTCGGTGTCAATATTATCATCAATGATGATTTGGGAGTTGACTTTTTGCTGAAACCGCATGGCTTCCATGTCGATATAGAGCTGGAGGGTTTCGAGTTCGTTGGCGAGGGTAACGTGTTCGGAGCGTGAGTTTTCCAGCACCAGCCGGATCAGCCGGGAAAATTTGGCGAGGTAATCGGACGCATTGGCGGTGTCGTTCCGGGCGGTGAAGAACTGGATGGAGTTGAGGCAGTTGAAGATAAAGTGCGGGTTCATCTGCGAGCGAAGGGCCGCCATTTCCGTCTCGGCAATTTTCTGGTTAAAATCGTTGGTGAGCCGTTGTATCTGTTCTTCTTCAATCAGCCGCCCCTGCTCGTGAATAGTGGCTACCCGAACGGCTAAATCCTGCTCTAACTGGCGGGTGTAATCCCGTTGCAATCGTTGGTTCTCGATCTGAATAAGGCGGGTACGCTGGCTGAGTGCGAGCGAAAAGAAGGTCAGTTCGAACAGAACGCCAACGGAGAAAATAATGAGCGGGTCAACCGGATAAAGTCCCACTTGCCTGATGTTGAGCTGATCGACAAGAGCCGCTAAAACAGCCATTAGCAAAGCCCCCAGCGAACCGATGATCAGGAGCCGGGTTTGCGGAATACCAGCTTTCACAATTCTGACAAAAAGCAACAGAATGAGCAAATCGGTGAAAAACATAAATACATCGCAGCCATCCACGACTTTACGCATTAGCAGACTGCCTCTCATCGAAACAGCTACTGAAGTCACGAATGCCCCCGCCAGAATAACCCATTGCAATCGCCGGACAGACTGATACAGCGTTAGGTAATGCAGTTTGAGTTCGAGGAATGAAGAAATAAAGAGCAGGTAAGAAAATTGAACCAGAAATTGTACGACACTGGACCAGGGCCGGTAGTCATACCCAAACAGCCCCAGTTTGAAGCTGAAATCGAGAGCTGTCAGGAACAGCATAAAATTAGACCACAGATAAAAGGCCCAGTGTCGATAGGTCAGGTCGCGACTGTAAACGCTCTGAGTAAACCCAAACAGGCCCATAAATAAGCACAAGCCAATTATCATGCAGAGGTAGCCGAAGTACAGCAGGGTTCCTTCTTCCAGCCGGATGCCGTCCATGAAGGTGGTCAGCGACCAGGGCGGTTCGGGGGTGTTTACCCCGGCCAGCCCGACAAGCCATACTCCCGGCTGTAGGCTGGAGGTGATCGAGCAGGATAACAGACGAGTAAACGGCGTAAGCATGAATGAGGAAGGGCGTGTGTGCGTGCATCGAACGTACAGGATAAACCCGATTTTCACAAACAAACCCTTGCCAACTGCCGTAAATGGTGGGTTGGCGGCCCGATTTAACGGGTTAGCCGTTTGCGTTGACCCCTAACTAACCAGACGCTACACACCCGCCCTGCTGGCCGTTGCCCATTCACTCACAATTAAACGGGTATATCGATCGAGACGCGAGTGCCGGAGGGGCGGTTGTCTTCATCGAATAAATCGAGCACGGCCACTTCGGTCTGGGTATTGTACAACTGGTTGATAAGGGTGATGCGTTCGGCGGTTACTTTCATACCCATCGACTTATTTTTGGTGGCCGATTTACTCCTGAATTCGGCGGCTTTGGCCCGGCCCACCCCGTTGTCGCTGATGTCAACGTGCAGCCGTTTGGGATGGGGCTGTGTTACCCGAACCGTTACGGTGCCGCCTTCTGGTTTGTGCATGAGCCCGTGCCAGATGGCGTTTTCTACGAACGGTTGCAACAGCAGGGGCGGTATTCGGATAGCGTCGGTGTCGATGGTGTCGTCAACGATGATGCGGGAGTTAA
>JBBRUB010000409.1:0-4477 GCA_038248175.1 Cytophagales bacterium
CAATGTGGGCAATGAAAATATCTTCCAGATCGGTGGAGTTCCGGCGGGTTTTGGCGTCGAAGTTGACCCCGCCCGATTTCAGGCCACCCGCTTCCAGAATCACCAGCATGGCCTCGGTCAGTTCATAAACATCGACGGGAAACTGGTCGGTATCCCAGCCGTTCTGGTAGTCGCCCCGGTTGGCGTCGAGACTGCCCAGCATATTGTGGTCGGCGGCTACCTGCAACTCGTGCGCAAACGTATGGCTGGCCAGCGTGGCGTGGTTAGTTTCGATGTTCAGTTCAAAATCGTCCTGCAGGCCAAACCGGTTCAGGAAACCAACCACCGTAGCCGCGTCGAAATCATACTGGTGTTTGGTTGGCTCCATTGGCTTGGGTTCGATGTAGAACGCCCCTTTGAAGCCCTGCTTACGGGCGTAGTCGCGGCTGATTTGCAGGAACTTACCGAGGTGTTCCTGTTCGCGCTTCATGTTGGTATTCAACAGCGACATATACCCCTCGCGACCGCCCCAGAAGGTATAGCCCCGCCCGCCAAGTTCGATGGTAGCGTCGATGGCGTTTTTAACCTGCCAGCCGCCGTGCGCCAGCACGTGGAAATCGGGGTTAGTACTTGCACCGTTCATGTACCGCTCGTGGCTGAACAGGTTAGCCGTTCCCCAAAGCAGTTTCACGCCACTACTGGCCTGCTTTTGTTTGGCATAATCGACAATAGCGCGAAAGTTTTTCTCGAAATCATGGTTCGAGTTACCTTCGGGAGCTACGTCCACATCGTGGAAACAGTAGTATTCCATGCCTATTTTGGTGATGAACTCAAAAGCCGCATCCATTTTCTGGTGGGCTGCACCAAGCGGGTCTGACCCGGCGTTGGCATCCCACGGAAAATGCTTCACGCCCGGCCCGAACGGATCAGCACCGGTGCCGCAGAATGTATGCCAGTAGGCTGTTGCAAACCGAAACAAATCTTTCATGGGCGTACCCATAATCGGACGGCTGGCATCGTAAAACTTGAACGCCATTGGATTGTCGGACTCGCGACCTTCGTACTGGATGGGTTTATCAATAAACGGAAAATACGCTTTATCGCCGAGGGTAAGGGTTGTCTGAGACATGAATTAGAGAAGTTTATCCGGTAAAAATACGCCCAAAGGTCTGGTACTGCCGGGACGTTATCAACACACTAAAGCTGATTGCCCCTATTTTCTCGCTATTCTACCGGCAGCGGAACGTAAAAACCATCAGGTTTAAAAAACGGCTTCGACACCAAATAGCTCCCATTGGGTTGCAGTACAGTAACCGGCTTAACCTGCTCCAGTGGCAACACCCGAACGTCGGACGCCCAGAATCGGGTGTCGACGGTGAACTCAGTTTTGAAGTCTTTGTCGGTCGAGAGCGTCAGGTAATTACGAAACTGAAGGGGCGACTGCTCGGCTGAGTAGGTGTATACGTTCACATTAACCGGTTTTGCGCGGTAGGGGTCATTGGCTGGCTTTTTCTCAACAATGTTAAACATCCCCTGCAACGGAAGCGACCCGTTGGGAACGATGACGAACTGCTGCTTAACGATGCGGGTCTGAGGCAGGATGAAACCAACCTGATCGCTTTTCGAGATGGTACCCACCGTTGAGCCAATGGAATACCGACCGTATTGACTGTTCCAGTTCGACAGGTTCACGTCCGACACATCCTGCCAATAGGCAAACTGGTCCTGCCCAATCACAAACGCCGACCGCTTCCAGTCCACGTACAGGGGGCGGTTCAGTTTATTGATTAAGGTCAGCTCCATTTTTCCCCGTTCACTCGAAAAACCATAGTTGAGCGTTAGCGTATCCGTGTCAAATACCAGCCCATCGTCAATGGGTTTAACATTATTACCGCGCAGGGTAACGAGTTGCGCCTGTTGCATACAGCCCGATAGCGCTGCCAGGGCGAGTAGCGAGAAAATGAATGATTTCATGTTATTATGTTTTTCGTAAATATATTGGGTATTTTGGTCTGGTTGAACAGATGTCGCAAATCGGTTTTCGCTTATCTTTAACGGTTTATTTCAACCTGATTCTATGCCCCGAATGTTTACCTCCCCCCGCGCCCGGTTTGTCTTGCTAAGCGTTGGTGCTACCGCGCTGTTCACCGCTTTTCACGGGGCGGGTCCATCGCTCGATAAAGTCTTTGCCCGCATCAACCAGGAAGTAGAGCAGCACAGCCGCGCCTACGAAACGCTGGCGGATGCGTCCCAAAAAATCGGCCACCGCCTGACGGGTAGCACCAACGGGGCCAAAGCCGAAGAATACGCGTTTAATCTGTTAAAATCATACGGCTTTACCAACGTTCGCTACGAACCATTCGAGGTGGAGGCCTGGTCGCGCGATACGGTCACGCTTCAGGTAGTACCCAATAACAGCGACAACTACCGCGATGTGCCGGTGGTAGCCCTGGCACACTCGCCGGTGTCGGCCCATATCCGGGGCGAAATCATTGACGTCGGTAACGGGCTTGAGGGTGATTTTGCGGCCATGAAAGGCAAAATTCGTGGCAAAGTCGTGCTGGTTAATATCGGCCTGTCAAATCCTACCAAAGGCGCACGTAACCTGCACCGCTCCGAAAAGACGGCCCTCGCCATTCAGTACGGGGCATCGGGGGTGATGATGGTCAATCTGGTGCAGGGTAACGTCTTACTGACCGGCACAGCCTCGGTAACGGGTAAGCTGATCGCAATTCCGTCGGTGTGTATTTCGCTGGAAAGTGGGCAGGCCATTCGGAGCTGGATGCAGGAAGAAGCGTCTCCCCTCCAGGCGGTGATCGAGATGACCAACAAAAGCCGCAAAATACGCGCCCGCAACGTGGTAGCCACCCTGCGCGGCAGTGGTTTGCCGAACGAAAGAATTGTGGTAGGCGGCCACCTCGACTCATGGGATCTGGCTACTGGAGCCATCGACAACGGCATCGGCTCGTTTGCCGTTATGGACATGGCCCGCACCTTTAAAGCACTGAAGCTGAAACCAAAACGCACCATTGAATTTGTCCTGTTTATGGGCGAAGAGCAGGGTCTGCTGGGGTCGAAGGCAATGGTTGAACAGCTAAAAAAAGCAAAGCAGCTGGATCAGGTGCGTTATATGATGAACCTCGACATGGTGAACGACCCCAGTGGGCTGAACGCCTTTGGCCGCGCAGAAGCCGTGCCGTTTCTGAACACTGTTGGCGCAGCCATGAAACAGGCTGTACCCGCTTTCGCCAACGAAAGCATGAACCAGGCCGGGCTGCACTCCGACCATCAGCCGTTTATGCTGGAGGGCATTCCTGTCATCGGTATGAACGGGCATCTCGACCGGTCGGTGCTGGACTGTTACCATGCCGACTGCGACAAGATCAACCTCGTAAACGCCGATCAGCAGAAAAACACCGTTCGCTATGGCACCATGCTCCTCTACGCCCTGGCCGACGCCGACACCATCCCCGTCCGCCGACAAACCGACGTCCAAACCCGCGATTACCTCACCGCCCAGGGTCTGCGCACTGCCCTACAGATTGCCAGCGAGTGGCGGTGGAAGGAGTGAGCAGGCATATTATGTTTCGAAAACTCCAAAAAGCAAAACCCCGACATCCAGCGATGTCGGGGTTTTGTATGAAGTAACCGCTCCATTTCACGAACTCGATTACCGGGAGTCAGGCCGTCAGTGTGCTTGTAGCAGAGGTGAACGTATCATTGGCACGATTATATTTTAGATACCTTTAGTCGCCATATACGAGAAAAATAAGTACGTAACCGAAATACGGGAAAATAAATTGCCTCAATATATACACGTAAGTTACTATTTCTTATCCTACAGTTTTAGGTGTTTTTACAGTTTATGCTCGCTTGATTCTGCCAGACGCAGAAAGATTGTAATCTCTACAAAGGCTCTTGTCGTACAATATAACCATATTTTATAAACCAGAGCTGTACTTTTTCATCTTAGGTGACATATTCGAGAATTTATTTTCTAAAATATGACTCTTCTTCACTACCTGGTAATCTTATTGTCTTCTGGACCTGCCAATTATCATTGGTACAAATTTTGTATCCTATTAACAGAAATCTATTTTAATCAAGTTGTGAGATTATAGTACGTATCAATCATTAAAACTATGAAAATCAAAGCATTACTTACCTATTTATCTGTTTCATTGATTTTTGTGAAAATCAGTTTAGCACAGACTCCCGACTTAGGAACAGCGTCCAGTTTTGCTTTATTTACGGCCAATGGTGCCTTCACCAATACTGGCGCGAGCATGGTAACGGGTGATATAGGTACGAACGTGGGAGCTTTTAGTGGGTTTGCACCCGGTGGACCGGGTACGGTCAATGGCCAGACCCGATTGCCAGGCAGCCCCGAGGCCGATCAGGCAGCCACTGATGTCATGGCTACGTATAGTTCATTAAGCTCACTTACCTGTGGTACGATTATCCTGCCTGAATTGGGGGGACAGACGCTTACTCCAGG
>JBBRUB010000410.1:0-4459 GCA_038248175.1 Cytophagales bacterium
CTCTGTATCTGCCTATACTTCACTGCTATGAACCCCGCTGCCCCCGTTTACTTAGACAATGCCGCCACCACCCGGCTCGACCCCGCTGTTTTGGATGCCATGCTGCCGCTCATGACCGAGCAGTTCGGCAATCCGTCGTCCATTCATAGCCACGGGCGGCAGGTACGGTCTGTTATCGAAAAATCCCGCAAAACAGTGGCGCAGTTGCTGAACACCTCGCCCGCCGAAGTTTTCTTCACCTCCGGCGGTACCGAAGCCGACAATACCGCTATTCAGTGCACTATCGACGCCTATGGCCTGACCCACGCCATCAGCTCGCCCCTCGAACACCACGCCGTGCTGCACACGCTGGAGCATCTGGCCGCGCAGAAGAAAATCCGGCTTAGCATGATCAACGTCGATGCGCAGGGTCACGTCGATTTAGCGCATCTGGAGCAATTGCTGGGTAGCTTTCCGCGTTCGTTTGTCTCGCTCATGCAGGGCAACAATGAGATTGGAAACCTGATCGACCTGGAGCGGGTAGGGGAGCTTTGCCGGGCGCACGATGCTATTTTTCACTCCGATACGGTGCAGACGATGGGCCATTTCCGGCATGATTTGCAAACGCTGCCCGTCGATTTTCTGGTGGGCGCGGGCCACAAATTTCACGGACCAAAGGGCGTCGGGTTTCTGTATGTCAATGCGGAGCGGGTCAATATTCACCCGTTCATTTACGGCGGCTCGCAGGAGCGCAACCGGCGGGGCGGCACCGAAAACGTGTATGGCATCGTGGGCCTGGCCAAAGCCCTCGAAATTGCCTACCGCGACATGGACGACCACCGCACGCACATTACAGCCCTGAAAAAACGGATGATTGACCAGCTTACCGAACGGCTGCCGGACGTACATTTCAACGGCGACTCGGCCAACATGGACGGGAGTTTGTACACTGTATTGAACGTCAGCCTGCCCGCGTCGGACCTGAACGATATGCTGCTGTTCAATCTGGATATTGCCAAAATATCGGCGTCGGGCGGGTCGGCCTGTTCCAGCGGGTCGAGCGTGGGATCGCACGTGCTGGCAGCTTTGCCGGGTATTGACCCTGATCGGGGCTACGTCCGCTTCTCGTTCGGCAAATACAACACGCCCGCAGAAATCGACTACGCGGTTGATACACTGGTGGGACTGTACGAGAAAGAAGCGAAACTGGTGTAAAGCAGGGTTTCTTATCCCTTAAAACTCTATTGACTATGAACTATCTGGCAAACCGAATTACCGTTGACGAACGCATTTGCAACGGCAGACCAACGGTGCGGGGCATGGGTATCACGGTAGCTACCGTGCTGGAGTATCTGCTGGCGGGCGACTCGAAAGAGGAAATTCTTGAAAATTATTCTGTCCTCGAACCAGCCGATATTGACGCCTGTATCGAGTTCGCGCTTAATACCATGAATCATCGTATAACGGTGCGACCTGTGCGGGCAGTATCATGACGAAATACCTGATTGATGTCAACCTGCCCGATCACTTTTCATTATGGCATACTGATGAATACCAGTATGTAAAGAATCTGGATGCCCGTTGGGACGACCGAACTATCTGGACGTTTGCCGAAGAGAATAAGCCAACAGTAGTGACTAAAGACCGGGATTTTTACGACCGTATTTTACTGTCCAATCCTCCACCCAGAATAATCTATGTGCGGTGTGGCAATCAGCGAATTCGTCAATTTTACGAACTCATGCACCGGGTTTGGGCTGACGTCTGTGAACTCAGCGAAGCCAACAAACTGGTGATGATTTACGCCGACCGGTTGGAAGCAATGGAGTAATTACGCGCCGTTGATACGCTGGTGGGGCTGTACGAGAAAGAAGCGAAACTGGTGTAAAGAGAACTATGTCCGTTGTTGACCCATCTACCGTATTTCCGCTGGCCGGTTACGAGCGGTTATGCTTTCTGAAAAACGTTATCGACCATTCGCAAATCAGCGTTGGCGAGTACACGTATTACGACGATTTTGAAACCGTCGATAACTTTCAGCGCAACGTCCGCTACCTGTTCGATTTCACCGGTGACCACCTGCGCATCGGTAAGTTTTGCATGATTGCATCGGGCGTTGAGTTTATTATGAACGGAGCCAACCACCTTGCCAATGCTACAACCGCCTATCCGTTCGCTATTTTCGGGGGTGACTGGCAAACCGCAATGGATGGTAAAGACTATCCCCAAAAAGGAGATACAACCATCGGGAACGATGTCTGGATTGGCTACCGGGCGGCCATCATGCCAGGCGTTACTATTGGCGACGGAGCCATCATTGGCGCGTTCTCGGTTGTCACGCGCGATGTACCGCCGTATAGCATCGTGGGCGGCAATCCGGCCCAGTTGATTCGTAACCGGTTCGATGACGCAACAACCGCCGAACTGCTGAACACGGCGTGGTGGAACTGGCCCATCGAGAAAATAACGCAATACACTTCATTGCTCACCGGCGATGTGACGGAATTTTTGGGGCAACTCAGGCAAGATTAGAATTTGGCAGATGTACCCATAAAGGCTCAACCTACGCTGACCAGAATCAGCTCTTCTACGCGTTCAAAATGTTTGGTATTCAGGGTAGCTAACGGAAGATTGTGTGCTACTGCTGTTGCCGCAATGAATAAATCAGCAAGGTCAATCTGTTTTCTCTTTCGCTTTAATGTCGCATTGATTTTAACGGCTGTATCTACGCACACCTCGTTAAAAGGAAGCGTAACCACGACCTGAAACAGCTCCTCCCAGAATAATAGCTGGCTTTCCGTAGCACCCGAGTATATCTCATATCTGGTGATCGTGGATACGGTAAATTCATAACCCTGCTGCACCAGAGTAACCCAAACCGAGTTTGATTTGTCTGTTTTTCGGTAATAATCAATGAGAATGGACGTGTCGAGCAGGATTACGTTGTCCGCCATTGGTTGATTGCTTTTCGATTGGCCTCAATCGTTTCTAACTGGCTTTTCGTAGCAGTCGGGCCGTTCAAAAGCAATGTTTCCAGGCTCGTCTGTGGCTTAGCGACCGATGTTTCGTTATCAATTTCAGTTCTGAGCTGTCTCAATTGTTCCGCCGGTAACGTCCTGATGATTCGTACCAACTGGTCAAACCCTATGTCTATCTGTACCTGCATGACTTCAGATTTCTAAGTGTGCATTACTTCACCTCTACTAAACTCGGTTGCAGCCACCGCTGGGCTACGTTGAGGGTGTACTCAACAAAGGCGCGGACGGTGCGGTCATAGACTTCGTGGCCCACAAAATTACCATCGGCATCGAGGTTGGCGGGCGTATCGTGCGATTCGTAGAGTTTCGGCGAGATGACTGAGTAGCAGTTGGTAAAGCTGATAATCTTATTCACTACCGTAGTCATATCCAGTGCCGGTTGCCGCCCCCCGCGCCCGGCCGACACACCAGCCATCGCGAAGGTTTTGTTGTCGAACAGGTGCTTAAATGCCGGTCCGCCGAGTTGGTGTACGGTGTTGGTGGCCTGCGGTGGGGCTGTCCAGTTGTATTCCGGTGCGGCAAAGATGACTAAGTCAGCGACAGACCACGCGCTGATGAGTTCCTGCTGGAAAGGCGTCAGGTTGTCTTTATCGACGGAACCCTGCCCCACATATGGAATGTCGTACTGCTCAAAATCAACGAGCGAGACTTCATGTTCTCCGCTTTCGTTCAGGACGTTTTTGAGAAATTTAGTGAAGCGAAGGGTATTGCTATTGGAACGCGACGAAGTCGAAATGATGGCGATATTCATTGAATTGGGATAAACGTTGCCTGAACAACTTTGACGCTAAGGCTTTAGTTTCCGATGGCTTCGGACCGTGAATAGTCAGTGGGTAAATGGTTTTCTGAGTCGTTCGATGAGTGCGATTGCAACGGGTATGGAAAAATAAGAGTCCTTGCATCTGTATCACAATCAGTCACCTGTACTATGAAACTCGTTTTTCTGCTCCTGATTGCCGGTTGTGCCTGTGCCCAAACACCCGCCATAACCGTTCGGCGCGACTCCGTTCCAGACAAAGCTACTGACCTGATGCCCACTGTTAGGCCCGGCAACTCGTTCTACCGCGATCCGAACGACCCGCGTAGTACGCGCTACGCTGGACAATATGCCCGTCAAAGGCCCCGATTCGTCAGTACGCTATACGATGCAGCAGTTGCCGGGTTATGTACCGAAGATCCGCCCGAAGAAGTGATAGGTTTTTCTGTCATGCTTCCTGAGTCAGCATAACAGAACACACACAAAAAACGCCCCCGGTGTTAAGCAAGTCCCTGCGCTAAATCCCGAATTAAATCGTCGGCATGTTCCAGACCCACTGATAGACGCAGCAGATTTTTTGGGGTCTTGCTATTCGGGCCTTCTACACTGGCGCGGTGTTCAATCAGGCTCTCAACCCCGCCGAGGCTCGTGGCGCGGGTAATCAGGTTCAGTTTGCCAATGAACC
>JBBRUB010000411.1:0-4451 GCA_038248175.1 Cytophagales bacterium
CGGGATTATAGACCAGATCATACAGTAAATGCTGACTGGTAAGCTGGGCGTAGGGGAGGGCCGGGGCTTCGTTCTGGTGTGGAAACGTGCCCACTGGCGAACAGTTGATAATGAGCTGGTATTGGTCGATAACCTCCGGCAGGTCAGCATAAGCAAGCGTAGCGGATGACGGTTGGCGCGATACGAGCCGGTACGGAATACCCAGATCGGTAAGAGCGGCAACTACGGCTTTGGATGCTCCGCCCGTACCCAGCACGAGAGCCTGTCCGTTGAAATGGGTAATTCCCAATTCATTAAACCAGTTTTGGAGCGACTGCCGGAAGCCGTAATAATCGGAGTTGTAGCCGGTGCGCGAGCCGTCTGCTTCGAGTTTAATCACGTTTACCGCACCCACCTTCTGCGCCGACGTATCGAGACGGTCCAGAAAAGGCAGCACCGCCTGTTTATGCGGAATAGTTACGTTCAGCCCGCGCAAACCCGGCGTTTGCAGCACGGCAGACAGCCCGCTGACATCGGGTAACTCATACAACTCATACTGACAATCGGTAATGCCTTCGCGCGAAAACTTATCGGTAAAATACCGTTGCGAGAACGAATGCGTGAGCGGGAAGCCGATTAATCCGTAGCGGTTCATATGGCGTTTACACTTTCGCTTCCATCCGTTTGCGAACCACGCCGAAGATGATGGGAACAATGGACAGGCCTACAATGCCAAAGACGACCAGCTCGAAATTCTTCTGTACGACTTCGATATTGCCGAGGAGATAACCCAGCATCGTAATGCCAACGACCCACAGCACCGCACCGATAATGCAGAACCGGATATAGGTACCGTAGTTCATACTGCCCGCACCCGCCACGAACGGTGCAATGGTGCGCACAATGGGAATAAACCGGGCCAAAATCACTGTGCGCCCGCCGTGTTTAGCGTAGAATTTCTCGGTTTCCGTAATGTATTCGCGCTTGAAAAACAGAATCCGTTCGCGCGATTTGATCTTTGTTCCGAGAAACTTCCCGACAAAATAGTTGACGTTGTCACCCATTAGGGCTGCTATAATCAGGAGCGGAATAATGACCCAGACGCTGAGGTCGTTGGTGTCGCGGGCGGCCAGCGCGCCAGCCGCAAACAGCAGCGAATCGCCGGGGAGGAGCGGCATCACAATCAGGCCCGTTTCGGTAAAGACAATCAGGAACAGGATAGCGTAGAGCAGCACCCCGTATTCGTTGGCCCACAGATCGAGATACGTATCGAGGTGGAGCAGAAAATCGAGTAATGATTTGATGATTTCCATTTATTTATCAAGGAAATGAGAGAAGGTATCGCCCCGCAGACCAAGCCGTATGGTTTCTAACGGAATGACTTCACTGGGGGCAATGTTACCGAGATTTACATTGGCACCAAGCAGTTTAACGAACCATACCTGCTGTTCCTTTTGTGGAGCTTCCCATAAAATACTTTCGGACGGAATCTGCGTCAGAATCTCTTCCACCAGCCCCTGGCGCACCTCGCCACTCGACCGGAATAGACCCACCGTGCCGCCCTCGCGGGCTTCGCCGATGACCTTCCATGCACCAGCCTGCAACTCGGCTTTCATGAGCTGAATCCACTTGTAGGGCGGAATAATCTTGGCTTCGTCTTTCGACCCCACCTCCGACAATACCGTTACCTGCGTGGCCAATTGGCGGATGTACTCGCACTTTTGATCCTGCTCCATCTCAAGCGAGCCGTCCGATACTTCGGCGTATTGTATGTTGTAGCGATCCAGCAGTTTGCGGTAATCGTCAAATTGCCCGCGTACTACGAAAGCTTCGAACAGGGTGCCGCCAAAGTAAACGGGCAAACCGGCTTCGCGGTAGATGGCCAGTTTTTCGTCCAGCCTGGGCGTAACGAACGACGTGGCCCAGCCCAGTTTGATGATGTCGGCGTGATCGGCAGAAGTAGAGATAAAGTCTTCTACTTCGCGCAGGCTCAGCCCCTTATCCATGACCATGGTAAGACCACTGTTACGGGGTTTAACGGTACGTTCGGGAAGCTGCGTAAGCGTGTAATTCATGGTGTTGGTATGATGACAGAACTAAAAAATCGCCTAAAAGTAAGATAACTCCAGCGAATCCTCATTGTATAGTACACAAAAAAAGGCGGGATACGGTAATTTTGCTTGGTTTTGTGCTATTTTTGTCGCCAATGAACGACATAAAAAATCAGCGTCTCGACTTCTTCCAGTCCATGATTGGTCAGGATATGAGTGGGAGTATTTCTCCGTTTGGGCGGTGGCTCAACGGTACAATTCAGGTGGCCGAAGAAGGTAAATTAGTGGCCGACTATGTAGTGCGCGACGATATGGCCAACCCAGCGGGGGTGCTGCACGGAGGAGCCGCATCGGGCATACTGGATGATCTGATTGGGGCGATGGTCTTCACGCTGAACCGCGAATTTGCTTATACGTCGGTGAATCTGACTGTCGATTTCCTACACGCGGCCCGGCAGGGCGATACCGTAACGGCAACTGCTGAGGTGGTACGGGCGGGCCGTAATATTATCCACTGTATTGGCACCATTACAGCCGCCGACGGTAAGATCATCGCTAAAGCCGCTACAAACCTGATTCAGACATCGGTGAAACTGCCGGTATAGAAATTTATGGGCGAAAGGCAGCGACAAAAACAGGGGTGTGAAAAATGCTGACAGATATGAAACGCAAAGGGTTGCGTCTGTACGCAGGAATGGCTACCTTTGCCCCCTCATTTTCAATTCTATATCAATAATCATGTACGCAATCGTAGAGATCGCAGGGCAGCAATTCAAGATCCAGAAGGGTCGTTCCATCTATACCCACCGGTTAGAGGGCGATGTGGACGCTGCACTTGGGGCCGACAAGGTGAAAGTTTTACTTGTCGATAACGAAGGAAGTATCAGCATCGGCGCACCTACCGTGGCCGGCGCAACGGTGTCAGCCACCATTGTCGAGCATCTGAAGGGCGAGAAAGTTCTCGTCTTCAATAAGAAACGTCGCAAAGGTTACAAGACGAAAAACGGCCACCGTCAATATCTGACGAAGGTTATGATCAACGATATCACTCTCTAAAAAAAAGTTATAAAGTTGCAGAGTTGTAAAGTATGCGGTCCGGCTGTCGAAAGGCCTAAAGTGCCAACAACTGTGTAACTCTATAACTTTACAACTCCTTCAAAAGAAATGGCACACAAGAAAGGCGTAGGTAGTTCCAAGAACGGTCGCGATTCGCACAGCAAGCGGCTGGGCGTGAAACTGTTCGGAGGTGAGTCGGCCATTGCCGGTAACATCATCATCCGTCAGCGAGGCACCAAACATCACCCCGGCAAAAACGTTGGGCTGGGTAAAGATTACACCATTTTCGCGCTGGTCGATGGCACGGTTAAGTTTCGTCCCGGACGTGACAGCCGGTCGTACATCGACATCATCCCCAATGGCCCGTCGGCGGTAGAAGCAACTCCTGTTGTCACTACAACCACGAAAAAAGCTGCTCCGGTAGTCGAAGAGCCTACGGTGGTTGATACGCTGGGTGCAGTGGCCGGTGTGGCCTCGGAACCTGTTGATGCTGTTACGGGTTCGGACGACAAAGAGGCTGACGCTGAGAAAGCGTAAATTTTATCGACTTTTAGCCTGTTAAACCCGTCTGTCTTATTTAGGGCAGACGGGTTTTTTCGTGCGAAAACTAAAAAAACGCGGGGCCTGTTTCTTTACCAGCTACTTGATAATACTACCAACCTCAAACGATACACGCTATGAATGCCACAAACCCCGCCCTGACCCGGCCCGTTTCTATATTTACTGAGGGAAGCCCTAACCCGAACTCCATGAAGTTTGTGGTTAATTTTGAACTCGTACCCGCCGGTCTTTCCTTCGATTATGATTCGCCCGCCGAAGCTATCGTGGAGGGGAAGCACTCACCTCTGGCCGTAGCATTGTTTGGGTTCGACTTTGTGCGCCGGGTATTTATTTCGGCCAATTTTATTACCGTCACCAAAGACGAAGAGACTGACTGGGACGAGGTGCTATTCGAAACTAAGTTCTTCCTGAAAGACTATTTTACCGATCAGAAACCCGTCTTTGCCCAGCGTACAATGGATACCAACTCGGCCCAGCTCGACATGGACTCCGAAACGGTGCAGAAGATCAAAGCCGTGTTGGATCAGTATATCAAACCTGCGGTGGAGTCGGACGGCGGGGCAATCAATTTCTATTCGTTCGATGAGCCGAGTGGTACGGTGAAAGTCCTGTTACAAGGTTCATGCAGCGGTTGCCCATCATCAACGCTGACCCTGAAAGCAGGCATCGAGAACCTGCTGACCCGGCTTGTACCGGAGGTGAAACTGGTAGAGGCCGAGAACGCATAAAAAGGCGGTAAGGCGTTTTCTACGTGTGCCGTTCTGTAAGGAGTTGACTTAAATCAGCCCTTAACAGAACGGCACA
>JBBRUB010000412.1:0-4445 GCA_038248175.1 Cytophagales bacterium
AGATGACAACGTTTACGATAGTGAGGAGGTGCTTGATGGGGACTTGGTAAACCGCGTTAGTCAACAATACAGAGACTATTATGCAATAAAAACCGTAGTCAACGGAAGCGGAAGTTTAATGTATTACAAGACCTGCAACGATGTTAGAATGGTTTCAGCTATAGTACATGAGGTAGGCAATTTTATTGCTATGTACGTGAATATCTCAAATACTAAACTTGTTGAACCTACTGACGAAATTATCAAGCAGAAACAATTCCAAACCAGTATAAACAAGACGCTAAGACATACCTACGGCAGAAAAAATGTACATACGAATTACCCTATTGACCTGACTAATAACAAGCGTGTGAAACTGAATGCGGTTGTAAATACAAGAACCAATCAGTCAGATATAATAAACTGTCTTATGTACATTACAGGCACTCGCAATGATATGTTCGTAAAGGACTTGACCAAGGCAACGGTTACATTTAAAGTCATAGCGCAAAACTTTCTACCTGAGTTAAAATACAGAAGATTTGCTATTATAAATACGTCTGCAACAGGATATAAAGGAGATTCTACCAACGTTTTTCTTGAGGAACTGCGCGAGTTTACTGACGCTGACTTAATTCTCGCAAAAAACGGGAATCTACTTGCTTCATTAAGTGGGGTTATACCTTACAATACTTAGATTTACGATCATCGCGAGGTTCTTTCATATCCCATCCAACACCCGCTCAACAATCCGCTGATTCTCCCGCGTTTCCTGTTCCGTCAACGGGGGCAAGCTCTGACAGTGTTTCGCAAGGTCACGGTTCCGGCTACAGTACCGGGCCATGAGGTAGGTATAGATTGCTTGGTTGTGCATAGTGTTGGTCCATTAGGTCGTAGGGGCAAGGACACCTTGCTGCTTAATTTCGTGATTTACGTCGGGCCATCTTAGTAAGACCTTTCAGAATCAAGATACAGGGGGCTTGGGGTAGAATTTCACGGATGCACCCAACAAAACGAGGACGCAAGTTTCGTTTCTCAACTTCGTCCGTCATTGGCGTTGGGTGGTCCATACAGACCTGGAGTTCTGCATATTCGATACGGACGCGAAACAGTGCGCTATTCAGACCGACCCCAATGGAGTGAAGCACTTCACAGTCGAAAATCCGACGGGACGGGACATTTTTTTTGGCTATCGACCATTGCTTATTTTCTGATAAAGACGCGACGCGCTGCGATTGTGCCGTTTTTGACGAGAAGACGTTTTGCTTCGTTGAAATAAAAGAAACGGATACTGCCGCCCGCCGGTCAGCCCACTACCAGGATGCAAAAAGTCAGTTGAAGGCAACCATTCGGCATTTCCAGAACCGAATGACATTTACCACGAAGCGAACTGAAGCCTATGCATGCGTTGGAAGAACCAACACCCGGCCCGCCAGTCAAACTACAGATTTGAACGAACAGGTGGAATTCGCGGACATGCGAGCCATTTTGTATCACGGCAACGTAAAACGCTTTGCATAGAAGAAGCCGCTGACTCCTAAATCAGCGGCTTCTTCTATCTGAAAACCAAACTTACTCCACCACTACGCCCATTGCGCAAAACTTGTCGATACGCTGATTGATGCGCTCGTCGGGTGTCAGGGCGTTGAGTTCGGCAAGGGTGTCGAGAATGACGTTTTTGAGGTGATTGGCCATTTCGGAGTGGTCGTTGTGGGCGCCACCGAGGGGTTCGTCCACAATGCCATCCACGAGTTTGGCAGCCTTCATGTCGCGGGCGGTAAGTTTAAGGGCTTCGGCAGCCTGTTCTTTGAAATCCCAGCTACGCCACAGAATAGACGAACACGACTCCGGCGAGATCACCGAATACCAGGTATTTTCTAGCATCAGCACCCGGTCGCCGATGGCAATGCCCAACGCACCGCCCGATGCTCCCTCGCCGATGATAATGCAGATAACTGGCACGGTGAGCGTGAACATTTCTTTCAGGTTGCGGGCAATTGCCTCACCCTGCCCGCGCTCTTCGGCTTCCAGACCCGGAAACGCGCCCGGCGTGTCGATAAGCGCGATGATGGGCTTGTTGAATTTTTCAGCCAGTTTCATCAGCCGCAGGGCTTTGCGGTAGCCTTCAGGATTCGCCATGCCGAAGTTGCGCTGCTGCCGCTGCTTGGTGTTGCGCCCCTTTTGCTGGCCAATAATCATAACGGTCTGGTCCGGTTCGCCGTTGCGGCCAAGTTCGCAGAAACCGCCTACCATAGCTGGGTCGTCGCGCACGGTGCGGTCGCCGTGGAGTTCGATGAACTGATTGCACATCAGTGAAATGTAGTCCAGCGTATAGGGTCGATCGGGGTGGCGCGAGAGTTGTACGCGTTGCCAGCGGGTCAGGTTCTGGAAAATCTCGTGCCGTAGCCGGTCAATACTCTGCTCCAGCACGTTCACCGCTTCGCTGACATCGACCTTGCTGGTCTGGGCTAAGCGTTTGGTTTCTTCCAGCCGGGCTTCAAGGTCGGCAATGGGCTTTTCAAAGTCGAGGTAGGTTCTCATAGAAGAAGGGATGAAGGAGTAAAGGGACGAAAAGGAGAAGGGACAACAATCCCTTCTCCTTTTCGTCCCTTTACTCCTTACAGTTCAAAGCTTTCGCCTTTTTTCGGGATGACGACCTGTGGGTAACCGGTTTCGGCGAGGGTATCTCGGAAGGCTTCCATACTGCTGTAATCGCCGTGAATCAGAAAAATACGCTTCAGGGTTTCGGGCGACTGCATCCCCACAAAATTGAGCAGGTCGTTGCGGTCGCCATGACCACTGAATACGTCGATTTTTTCGATGTTGGCCAGCACCTGATGGTCTTTTCCCTTGATGCTGAGCGTTTGCTGTCCGTTCAGCAGCCGCCAGCCCAGCGTTCCTTCAGCGCAGTAGCCAATGATAAGGATGGTAGAGTATGGGTTGCTGATGTTCTGCGCTACGTGGTACTCAACCCGCCCGCCCTGTACCATGCCTGACGATGAGATGATGATGCACGGTTCGCCGTAGTTCGATGCGGCTTTACTGGCCTTGGAGGTCTCCAGAAACTCGAAGTTCTCGAAGTCGAACAGGGCTTCGTGTTCCTTATAAAATGCCTTTGCTTCGCCACTCAGCATGTTGACGTGCTGGAGGTAAATCTTGGTACTCTCAAAGGCCATCGGACTGTCGGAAAATACCTTGATCGGTGGAAAATCACGTTCGGTATAGAGCCGATTGAGCGTATAGAGCAGAGCCTGCGTGCGGCCTACGCTGAACGACGGAATAATCAGCCGCCCCGGCATATCGATGCAGGTTCGCTGAATTACGTCGGCCAGCGCGTCTTCGGCACTCATCATGTCAACGTGGAGCCGGTTGCCGTAGGTGCTTTCGCAAACCAGATAATCGACCGGCGGCACGGGGGCGGGATCAACCAGCAACGGGTAATTTTTACGCCCGATATCGCCCGAAAAGCAGATACTTTTCAGTTCGCCGTCTTCCACGATGTTCAGGACAATGTGGGCCGCACCGAGCAAATGCCCGGCAGGTATGAACGTAACGTCGATATTATCGGCAATCTTGAACTTACGGTTGAAGGCGATGGCCACTACGTTCTCCATCGTGTCGCGCACCTGCCGGTCCAGAAACAAATCTTTCTGCATCTGCACCTGCTTGTCCTTTACGCGCTGCTTTTTGCTGGCGTTCAGCTCGTTGATGCGTTTCTGATTGAGGGAGGCTGCATCTTTCAGCAAGACGCCGGTCAGGGCAAATGTTGGTTCAGTACAGAGAACCTGCCCTTCGTAACCTTCACGATATAAATTGGGCAGGTTGCCCGAATGGTCAACGTGGGCGTGGGTCAGCAAAACAACGTTGATACTGGAAGCCTCGAAGGGGAAAAAGCCCGTTTGGGGCAGGGTGGCCGGGGTATCTTTATAGGCTAACCCAAACTCGGTCTGGTCGGGGCCGGGTCCTTCACTGGAAGCCTGACCATTTGACGAAGCCGGTTGCCCGTTTGAAGCCGATCGTTCGAGGTTGGAACCGCAGTCGACCAGGATTCGGTAATCGTCCACTTCCAGCAGATACATACTGCCGGTTACTTGCCGGGCCGCCCCCAGAAATGATATTTTCATGCGTACAGCTTTAACTAATCGGTGTCAATGTTGATAATAGGCGGGTTGAAGGCGGTTTTGCAGAATTAGCGTCGTGCAATCTTTGTAAGTTTGCCAACTATAGGACTGGAAAACGTGAGTTTGCAAAATTACACATTCGCACCCTATTTACCGTATCTACAGATAAACCCGTTCTATGGTGCCATTACTGCGTTACTTAGTGCTGTCGGCGGTTGCCACTGGTTCGTTTGTCTGCTCAGGTACCTCTTCAAACTCTGACCTCAGCGGGACGACTGTATTGGTCAACCCACCCGTTCGGGTACGCACTGCGGTTGATTCGCTGGCTACGCAGCAATTGTTACG
>JBBRUB010000413.1:0-4443 GCA_038248175.1 Cytophagales bacterium
GATGCCAAACGCTTTGTTGCCCAGAATGAGCAGTGTCGGTACGGTCAGGCCAATGAGCGTTCCGGCCACATACCAGGGCCAGGGTTGCGAAATGAAATCGAGCATAGTTTCTTTTGGGACACAGAGATGCACAAAGGAGACCCAGAGGTACACAGAGAAAAAAGAAGAAAGAGGAGAACTCTGTGTGCCTCTGGGTCTCCTTTGTGCGTCTCTGTGTCCCAAACTTAAATAACTCCCGCTTTTTGGATGGCGGCCAAGCCACCTTCTACGTTTATCACGTTGTTGAAGCCCCGCGCTTTCAGGATAGAGTTGGCAATCATGGAGCGGTAGCCGCCCGCGCAGTGTACGTAAACGGGCTTTTCGTTAGGGATGTCGGTCAGGTAATCGTTCAGATTGTCTAACGGCATGTTTTCGGCCCCGGCGAGGTGATCAGCGTCGAATTCCGTAGGCTTACGAACGTCGATAATGGGCAGATCAGGTGCGGCCTGTTTCCGTTCGGCAAATTCATCGGCAGAGATAGACTCGATGGTATCAACTTCCTTGCCCGCCTGTTGCCAGGACGCAAAACCGCCGTCGAGAAAGCCGATACATTGGTCGTAGCCTACGCGGGCGAGCCGTACAACGGTTTGCTCTTCCTCACCAGCGGGCGTCACGAGCGCAATAGGTTGTTTGAGATCTGGAATCAACGCACCAACCCAGGGGGCAAACTGCCCGTTTAGGCCGATGTTGATGGCATTTGGGATAAATCCGCTGGCAAAATCGGCTGCGTTGCGAACATCCAGCACCAGCGCGCCGGTCTCGTTCACGGCCTGCTCAAAGGCATCAGGCGTTAGGGCCTGACTACCGCGCTCCATGACGCTGTCCAGACTCTCGTAGCCTTCTTTGTTGAGCCGGGCGTTTTCGGCAAAATAAGCCGGGGCTGTGGTTAGTCCGTCCAGTACGTTTTTGATGAACTCGTCTTTCGATTTGGCCCGCAACGCGTAGTTGAACCGCTTCTGGTTTCCGAGTGAATCAGTGGTTTCCTTGCTCATATTCTTGCCACAGGCCGACCCGGCCCCATGGGCCGGATAAACGATTACGTCGTCGGGCAGGGGCATTATTTTGGTTTGCAGACTGTCGTAGAGCATCCCGGCCAGGTCATGTTCGGTCAGGTCACCCTTGATGGCTAGATCGGGGCGGCCTACGTCGCCGATGAAGAGCGTGTCGCCCGTAAAAATGGCGTGTTCGTTCCCAATTGCATCGAGGAGCAGATACGTAGTGGATTCGAGTGTATGGCCGGGCGTGTGCAGCACTTTGATGGTCACGTTCCCAAGCGGGAAGGTTTCGCCGTCTTTGGCATGGTACGCATCGTAACCCGTACTGGCGTTGGGGCCATAGACAATTTGCGCACCCGTTTTTTGAGCTAAGTCTAGGTGGCCCGACACGAAATCGGCGTGAAAATGCGTCTCGAAGACGTATTTGATTTTCGCACCCGCCTTTTCAGCCTGCCGCACGTACTGGGATGTTTCGCGGAGCGGGTCAATGATAGCCGCTTCGCTGTTGCTTTCGATGTAGTACGCTCCCTGCGCTAAGCAACCCGTGTAAATTTGTTCGATTGTCATGGCATAACGTGAACCGCTGGTCCACCGTAGTTATTGATTCACTCTAAAAGCTGCGGAGCCGAACTCCGCATCATATTGCCTGCTTAGAAAACTTCTTTGAAAATCACGTAGCCTGCCACCGACATTACAAACCAGCCGAAGCCTTTTTTGAGCCTGTCAGGGGCGATAAATCGGGCCAGATACATACCCAGAAAAATACCGGCTATAGACAACCCTGTAAAGGGCAGCAGGAAATTCCAGTCCAGTTTGGTATGGCCAATATCGCCCATAAACCCCACGAACGAGTTTACGGCAATGATCAGCACCGACGTAGCCACCGCCCGGTGAATGGGCAACCCCGCCAGCAGCACCAGCATCGGTACGATGATGAATCCTCCCCCCGCGCCGATGGTACCCGTCAGCAATCCCACGGCCAGGCCATCCAGCCCCAGCGTCACGTAGCGCGGTTTACCGTCGGCGGCTTCGCCCTGCTCGGGCCGGTCGCTGCGGATCATGGCGCGGGCCGCTACGATCATTACAAGGACGAAGAAATATAGGATAGCATGGCTCTTGGACAGCACGAATCCGTTGAAGGCAAACAACGGATCGGGTAGTGCAGGTACCAGAAACCGGCGGCTCAAAAACACTGATATGAAGGAAGGCAACGCGAAAGCCGCTGTTACGCGTAAATCAACCCGCTTTTTAATAACGTGATTGATTGACCCAATCAGTGAGGTTGACCCCACCACAAACAGCGAATAACTTGTAGCCAGTAGCGTAGGAATGCCGAATATATACACAAAGATCGGCACGGTCAGGATGGAACCGCCACCACCGGCCAGGCCAATGACCAGCCCAACCATAATGGCCGAAATGTACCCAACTACTTCTGTTTCTATCATACGTAAAGTGCCTTAACCGGTCGCGGTGCTATGAACGTTTCCGTAACTGGCGTGTAGTAATGCCAAACGGCATATACATGGGACACGTACTCATAAATGCTGTAACCAGTAACACCACAGCAAGTAGAGCCAAACTAACAGCCCATACTATGGACGCGCTGCCGATATATAGCCCAATACCAATCAGGACGAAGCCAGTAATAATACGGATTGTTTTATCGGTCGGGCCGACGTTTTTGCTCAATACGCTCATGTTCGTAGTGGATTAGATACATTAACCAGACAAACGTACAACACCCCAAAATCTTTGTCAGTGACCCAAGTCACGCAGTCGGTAATAGACTGATTTTATTGCGTGACAAACTGACCCGGCCCAACCGCTCCAATTGCTTCAGCAGCCGCGAAATAACCTCGCGCGAGGTGTGAAGATCACGGGCAATATCTTCGTGAGTGAGATATAGATGCCGCCCCCCGGCGAGTTGTGCTTTCTGATCGAGATAGGCCAGCAGTCGCTCATCCAGTTGACGAAAGGCCACTGAGTCAAGTGTTTGCAGGAGATTATCGAACCGTTTCTGGTAGGTCTCGAACACAAACCGACGCCAGGAAGCGTAGCGGCCCATCCAGTCTTCGGCACGTTCGATGGGAACCATCAGCACCTCGGCACGTTCTTCCACAATGGCCAGCACCGGACTGGTATCACCACTGAGCATACTGCTGATCGACAGGGCGCAGGAATCGGACGGATTGAGGTAGTACAGCAGTAACTCACCCGCATCGTCATCGGGGCGCATGATTTTGATACTACCCGACAGCACAATTGGTACGTACAGCATTGGCTGGCCGGGTTCCATCAGCACGGCACCCGTCTCAAACTGCCGGACCTGCGCAACCGCGCTGAGTTCAGCAAGTAATTCCGGCTCGAACGGAAATAGCAATGGGGTATTCGTCATTATCTGCTGTAAACGCCAAACGGCCCCCAACAAGTTGCCGGGAGCCGATTATGCCAGATGAGCAATGGATTTTGCCTACTCTTCAGGATTATTCAGGTTGCTGTGTTTCCGGCTGTAGAGGAAATACACGGCCAGCCCCACAATACCCCAGATTACAAAGGTTATCTTGGTATCGGTACGCAGATTCCACATCAGATACAGGTTGGCAATAATGCCCAGCGTAGCAATGACGGGCAGAGCAGGTGTCCTGTACGGACGCGCCAGATTTGGCTCCCGAACGCGCAGCAGCCACACAGCTCCGCAAATCATGGCAAAAGCAAACAGCGTACCCGAACTGGTCAACTGCGACACCTTATCGATGGGTGTAACGGCAGCTACTATAGAAACAATAGCCCCCACAAAAATCGTACTCTTCCAGGGCGTTTTATACTTTGGATGAATAGACGCAAACAAACCGCGTGGCAGCAGACCGTCTTTAGCCATGCCGAGAAAAATACGGGTTTGGCCCAGCATCATTACCAGCATAACCGACGTCAGACCGGCAATGGCCGCAATCGTGATCAGATATACCGACCAGGTCAGTCCTACATCGGCAAATGCCTGCGCTACGGGTGCCTTCAAATCCATTTGCTGGTAAGGCACCATACCCGTCAGCACCAGCGATACCAGAATGTACAGCACGGTACAGATGATGAGCGATGCAATGATGGCAAACGGAACGTCTTTGGTTGGGTTGATAGCTTCGCCCGCCTGCGTCGATACAGCATCGAAACCGATATACGCAAAGAAAACGATACCAGCCGCCGTAACAACTCCACTGAAACCGAAGTGAGTCTGACCTGTTTCGTCAACTACCGGGGGTGGAATAAAAGGCGTCCAGTTCGCCACATCAACGTAGAACGATCCGGCAATAACCACGAAGATGACCGTAGCTACCTTCACAATAACGATTATGTTGTTAGTACTGGCCGCTTCTTTGATACCTTTCACCAGAATATACGTAACTACCCA
>JBBRUB010000414.1:0-4438 GCA_038248175.1 Cytophagales bacterium
ATCTTTAAGTTTTGCTACTGCTTCCATGTTTTTATGGCTTCGGGCCGGGGGCAGGGAGCGTGGGATTTCCCCATGCCCAAAGCCCAAAACCCCGTGCTTGTTTATCGTTTGCCCTTGTCTTTCTTAGCGGTGTGACCCCGGAAATTGCGTGTTGGCGAGAACTCACCGAGTTTGTGGCCTACCATGTTTTCCGTTACATAGACCGGAATGAACTTGTTGCCGTTATGCACAGCGAACGTATGGCCTACGAAATCTGGTGAGATCATGGACCGACGCGACCAGGTTTTGATGACCGATTTTCTGCCCGAATCATTCTGCTTCTGAACCTTATTGTCCAGGCGAAAATCAATATAGGGACCTTTTTTAAGTGAACGTGCCATTATCTATTACTTTTTGCGTCGGCTAATAATCATGCTCTCAGATGCCTTATTCCTCTTGCGGGTTTTCTGACCTTTGGCCATCTGACCGTTGCGTGAACGGGGGTGTCCACCCGAAGCGCGGCCCTCGCCACCACCCATAGGGTGATCGACCGGGTTCATCACAACGGCACGAGTGCGGGGACGAACGCCCAGCCAGCGGTTCCGGCCAGCCTTGCCCAATACCACGTTCATGTGGTCGGGGTTGGATACCGAACCAACCGTTGCCATCCCTTTGCTCAGGACCCGGCGCGTTTCGCCCGAAGGCAGACGCAGGATAGCGTACTTATCTTCACGACCAACCAACTGCGCATAGGTACCGGCAGACCGGGCCATTGCACCACCCTTGCCGGGTGTCAGTTCGATGTTGTGAACGATGGTACCAATTGGCATCGAACTCAGCGGCATGGCATTACCCACATCCGGTGTTACGCCCTCGCCCGACTGAATGGTCTGGCCAACGGTAATACCCTGGGGAGCGATGATGTACCGCTTCTCACCGTCGGTGTATTGCACCAGCGAGATACGGGCCGAACGATTGGGATCATACTCTACAGTCAAAACTTCGGCCGTCTGGCCGACTTTGTCGCGCTTAAAGTCGATAATGCGGTAGTGCCGCTTATGACCTCCACCCATGTAGCGCATAGTGCGGTGACCTTCGCTATTGCGGCCACCGGTTTTCTTGAGGGGTTCCAGCAGGCTTTTCTCCGGCTTGCTGGCTGTTAGTTCCGCAAAATCGGGTGCTACGCGAAAGCGCATACTCGGTGTTACGGGTCTCATTTTTTTAACTCCCATGACTGATTAAAATAAGGGCATTGCCCGGTTTACAGGTCAGCGTAAATGTCAATTACTTCGCCTTCTGCCACCGTCACAATTGCTTTTTTGGTGGTTGGGGTCTTGCCCGTTACAACGCGACCGTTGATGTTCTTGCTCCGCTTCTTGCCATAGACACGCATGGTGTTTACGTCCGAAACGTTGACGTTGTACAACTTCTCGATCGCTTTCACGATTTCGAGTTTGTTTGCTTTCAAATCAACCTCAAAAGCATACTTGCCCTGCTTGTTCAGGTCCGTCATCTTCTCCGTGACGATTGGCCGTTTTAAGACGTTCATGCGTTTGTGTTGTCGAAAATGGTTTGAATACTTGACAGAGCTTCTTCGCTGATGAGCAGTTGGTCGGCGTTCATCAAATCGTAGGTGTTTACCTGCGAGGCCGTCGTTACTTTCGTCTTCTTTAGATTACGACTCGACAGAACCACGTTGGTGTTCACATCGGGCAGGATGAGCAGGGTTTTGCGTCCCGTCATCTGCATGTCGCTCAGAAACTGAATGTAATCCTTGGTGCGGGGAGCGTCGAGCGTAAGGCTGTCGATGACCGAAATCCTGGAAGCCTGCGCTTTCACGGCGAATGCCGACTGGCGGGCCAGTGATTTCACCTTCTTGTTCAGTTTGAAGCTATAGTCGCGGGGGCGGGGTCCGAAAATACGGCCACCACCAATGAAAACCGGCGACTTGGCACTACCGGCGCGGGCACCGCCGGTTCCTTTCTGCTTCTTCAGTTTGCGGGTTGAGTGGGCGTTTTCGGCGCGCTCTTTCGCTTTGTGCGTACCCTGCCGCTGATTGGCGAGGTATTGCTTCACGTCCAGATAAATGGCGTGCTGGTTGGGCTGGATGCCGAAGATATCTTCCGACAGCGTTACTTTTTTGCCCGTGTCTTCGCCTTTGCTGTTATATACGATTACGTCCATGGCCTATTTTTCGATAATAACGTAAGAGTTTTTAGCCCCCGGAACCGAGCCGCTTATAACAAGCAGATTCTGTTCGGGTATGACCCGTAATACGCGCAGGTTTTGTACCGTGACGCGATTGCCACCCATCCGACCAGCCATTTTCAGACCTTTGAATACCCGCGAGGGGAACGAACAGGCACCAATCGAACCAGGGTGACGACCCCGGTTGTGCTGACCGTGTGTTTGACCACCCACACCACCGAATCCGTGACGCTTTACAACGCCCTGAAATCCGCGACCTTTGGAGGTACCGACCACATCGACAAATTCACCTTCGCCGAAAACATCGGCAGCGGTAAGCGTTTCGCCCAGGTTAAACTCTTTACCGAATCCTTTGAACTCGACGAGCTTGCGCTTGGGGGTGGTGCCGGCCTTTTTGAAATGGCCCTGCATCGGCTTGTTGGTGTGCTTTTCTTTCTTTTCGCCGAAACCCAGTTGCACAGCCGCGTAGCCGTCTTTCTCGACGCTACGAACTTGGGTGACGACACAGGGACCCGTCTCAATGACTGTACATGCCAGAGCCTGCCCGTCCGCATTGTACACACTGGTCATCCCGATTTTCTTGCCAATTAAACCAGACATTTGTGTTTGTTTAAAGTAAGCAGGTAATTAAGATATTCTTCCCCGAACCCGGTTCTGAGCGTTTGCCCGTTTCCGAATGGGCCGCAAAAGTAGGCAGTTTGTCGAACGAATCCTATACATGCTTCATTTTCAGGCCCGTTGAACGACATAAAAAAAGGCCGGGCGCACCGCGCCTGACCTAAGCAGACAAACACAAACACGCAGAGCGCATTGGCTTGTCGAAAAGTCAGGAGTGGTTTCTGCCGAAGCAGACCTTCACCTTCGTATATGCCGCTGCCCGGCGTTCCGGGTTTGGGAGTGCAAAAGTAGGGAATGAACGGGAGAATTGGAAGACTTATTTTGAAATAGTTTTGGCGGGCATCGGTTTTAACCTGTGCGCTGCACCTTATCCCACTACATTGTACACCTCAACCGGTTCCGCTTTGTTTTTGAGGGTGGCGAGGCCGAGGGGTTCGCAGGTGAACGATTCCAGAATTTGCGCGTGGGCGGTTTCGGTGATGACGATTTGGCCGGGACGGGCTGTACCCTGGAGCCGTTGCGCCATATTTACGGTGTCGCCAATTACCGTGTAATCCAGACGACGCAGGGCGGTGGAGCCAATGTTGCCCGACACCATTTCGCCCGTGTTGATACCGATGGATACCTGTGGATAATAACTGGTCTGATTGGATAAGTCATCCTTAAGTTCGGCAATGCGGGTGCGGACGGCTAAGGCCGCTTCAATGGCGCGGTCGAGGTGATACTCCCCCCGGAATACAGCCATGACAGCGTCGCCCATGAACTTATCGACGTGCCCACTCTGCGCAATGATTTCCTTGACCATCACGTCGAAATAGCGGTTAACGAGTTTCACGACCGTATCGGCGGTTTCGCGCTCGGCAATGGCCGTAAAGCCGCAGATGTCGATGAACATGACCGTGGCTGTAACGGTTTCGCTGGCCGATAATGACGTTTCAAACTCGGACCGGCTCATGAACGTCAATACCGATTCATCGACATACATCCGCAAAATGTCGTTCTCCCGCACCGCCTGCAGCGTTTTTCGAAGCTGCGCTACATATGCCATCGTCTTTTCCATCGTCAGTTCGAGGTCCTCAAAATTGACGGGTTTGGTCACGAAGTCGAACGCGCCCCGGTTCATGGCTGTACGGATGTTCTCCATGTCGCCGTAGGCCGATACAATCACGGCTTTGAGCATGGGATTGGCTTCGTGCAGCCGTATCAACAGCGTAAGGCCATCCATACCAGGCATATTAATGTCGGTCAGCACCATGTCCATGTCGGGGTGTTGGTCCAGCATGGTTAGGGCTTCGTGGCCGTCGTGGGCGAAGACGAACTCGTATTGTTTCTCGCGAATCTGCCGCCGGAATTTCTGCTTGATGAGCAGCTCCAGATCGGTTTCATCATCAACGACTAAGATTTTTGCTTTCATGTTGGAAGGTGTAAGTCGGTACTTCTGGCCCGACCAGCCGCAAGGCTAACTATGTTGTTGATGCTAAGTAGCTACCGTGTCAGCCCCTCTTTGGGGCTGGTCGGAAAGGAGTCGGTGCGCCGATGCGATCCGACCTACATAATGTGCCGCAGTTTATTTTTGAGCAGGGTAAAGTCGAGAGGTTTGGTCAGGAAATCGTTGGCACCCAGTTCGGTGGCC
>JBBRUB010000415.1:0-4432 GCA_038248175.1 Cytophagales bacterium
AAAACGGCTTGCCAGTACGCATCGGTAACGTAGCAACGGTACAGTTCGGCCATGCCGTACGATTTGGTGCCCTGACCCGCAACGGCGAAGGTGAAGCCGTAGGGGGCATTGTGCTGATGCTGAAAGGGGCCGATTCCGAAACGACCATCAAGGGTGTAAAAGTCCGCATCAAACGCATTCAGGCCAGTTTGCCGGAAGGCATCAAGATCGTGCCATTCATTGACCGGACCAAACTCATCGACAAAAGCATCAGCACCGTTGAACACAATTTGCTCGAAGGCGGGCTGATTGTCGTATTCGTGCTCCTGCTGCTGATGGGGAGCTGGCGGGCTGCGGTGATTGTGGCGTCGGTAATTCCGCTGGCCATGCTCTTCACGCTCGGTATGATGAAAACACTGGGCATATCGGCTAACCTGATGAGCCTCGGGGCCATCGACTTCGGCCTGATCGTGGACGGGTCTATCATCATCGTCGAAGCGGTACTCCATCATTTCGGACAGGAAAAGAAGTTCACTGGAAAAACCCTGGACCAGAATGAAATGGACGACGCGGTATTCGAGTCGGCGTCGGCGATACGGCGGTCGGCAGCTTTCGGCGAGATTATTATCCTGATTGTTTATCTGCCAATCCTGTCGCTGACGGGTATCGAGGGCAAGATGTTTCGCCCGATGGCCTCGACGGTCTCATTCGCCATTATAGCCGCGCTGGTGCTGTCGCTGACCTACGTGCCGATGATGTCGGCGTTGTTGTTGCCGAAAAATATGGAGCAGAAACGCACGTTTTCGGACCGGCTCATGGACTGGCTATACCGGCATTACGAACCCGCAGCCAAAACCGCGTTACGCTGGCATAAAACAACCATTGCCGTTGCACTGGCCATGCTGGTTGGGGCGATATTGCTATTCGGAACGCTGGGTGGTGAATTTATTCCACAACTGGATGAGGGCGACATGGCCATCGACTTCCGAATGCCGTCCGGTACGTCGCTGTCGGCCACGATTGATGCCACGCTACGGGCTGAACGGGCATTGAAGAGCCATTTTCACGAGGTCAAACAGATTGTAGCCCGCGTAGGCGCGTCCGAAGTGCCTACCGATCCCATGAACGTAGAACAATGTGATTTGATGATGACAATGAAAGATCGCTCGGCCTGGACCAACGCCACCAACCGCGAAGAGATGGCCCAAAAGATGGGCAAAGTTTTAGCCCAGGAAGTACCCGGTTCATCGTCGGAGTTTACGCAGCCTATTCAGATGCGCTTTAACGAGATGATAACCGGTGCAAAGGCTGATGTGGTCGTTAAAATCTTCGGCGACGATCTGCAAACGCTGTTCGAGCGGGCCAGTGCCGCCGGGCACCTCATCGAAACCGTGCCGGGCGTGGCGGGTGTGCTGATTGAGCAAACAGTAGGCCTTCCACAAATCAACATTGACTATAACCGCCAGAAACTAGCGCAGTACGGGCTGGCCGTGGCTGACGTAAACCGGCTCATCAAAGCAGGTTTCGCGGGGGAGGTTACGGGCCTGGTTTACGAAGGTGAACGACGCTACGACATGGTGGTACGCCTGGACAGCAGCAGCCGTCAAAACCTGAGCGACATCAGCAACCTATTCGTACCACTACCGGACCCCAACGGCGAACCGACGAAGAGTATTCCGCTCAGCGAGGTAGCCACGGTCAGCTACGTTCAGGCTCCAGCGCAGATTTCGCACGATAACACCAAACGGCGTATTACGGTCGGCGTCAGCATCCGGGGGCGCGACGTGGAGAGCGTAGTCAACGATATTCAGCAAAAAATCGAGCGGCAGGTCAAGTTGCCACCGGGCTACTATTACGCGTATGGTGGGGCGTTCGAGAATTTGCAGCGGGCCAAAGACCGGCTCATCATTGCCGTGCCGGTATCGCTGTTTCTGATTTTTATCCTGCTGTTTGCTACGTTCAACTCGCTGCGGTACGCCCTGCTCATTTTCAGTTCGATACCGCTGGCGGCAGTGGGGGGAATACTGGCCCTCTGGCTGCGCAATATGCCGTTCAGTATCTCGGCGGGCGTCGGGTTCATTGCCCTGTTCGGGGTAGCGGTGCTGAACGGCATCGTGCTGATTGGCTACCTCAACGACCTCGAAAAAGCCGGTGAACACACGCTGTGCGATAGAATTCTGCACGGGCTGCGCGTTCGGTTCCGGCCCGTAATCGTTACCGCATCGGTAGCGTCATTGGGTTTTCTGCCGATGGCTCTTTCTACATCTGCCGGGGCCGAAGTTCAGAAACCACTGGCTACGGTTGTCATCGGCGGTTTGATTACGGCTACGCTGCTCACGCTGCTGGTACTGCCGGTGCTGTATAGTCTGGTCGCTCCCAAAGAGAAAGCGGGCGCGGGCAACCCAAAATCATCGGGCGTCATAGCGGGTATGCTGTTACTGCTGATGGCGAGCGTGAGCGGACAAGCTCAGGCGCAGCCAGTTCCAGTACCGTTCTCACTCAACCAAACGCTCGACCTCGCCAATCGCCAAAGTCTGGTCATTCGCGGTAGTTCGCTGGAAATTGACCAGCAACGGGCATTGGTAGGGGCCGCGTTCGATCCGGGCAAAACGGTATTTGAGGCTCAGTTGGGTCAAACGCAGGCGCAACCGTTCGACTATATTCTGGGGGCTACCCAAACCTTCGCCCTGCCTGGGTTTTACCGGGCGCAACGGCAACTGTATCAGAGCAGTGCCACGGCTGCCGAACGCCGGTTATCGCTTCGGCGAGTGCAGCTTTACGGAGCCATAAAACAGGCGTATTATCAACTGCTCTACGATAATCAACTGACTACGTTGCTGCGTCGGCAGGATAGCTTATACCAGTTGGCCACTCGTGCAGCAACGGTGCGCTACCAAACCGGCGAAACAAACCGGCTCGAACAGGTATCGGCAGAGACGCGCGGGCAAAGCATCCGGCTCCGGCAACTCACCCTCCGCGCCACCATAGAAGCGCACCGCCGTACTCTGCAACTACTGATGAATACCCCCGAACCAGTAGCCATAGACACGACGGTCACCCTCCGGCGCGACCTTCCGGTTTCGGTGTCGGCCCTGCTCGTTTCCGATTCAGTATCGGTCAGCAATCCGGCTCTGGCGGTGTTGCAGCAGGAGCGGACCATCAGCCGAAACCAGACATTTCTGGAGCGGCAGCGGCTTAAACCCGACCTACTGATTGGTTATTATAATCAGTCGATTAACCGCGAAGTGGGATTCAACGTAGTGCAGGCGGGGGTGTCGGTGCCGTTGTTTACGCAGGCGACCAAAGCCCGCATCAATGCAGCCCGGCTTAACGAACAGCTTACCGACGTAAATCTGCAATACGCCCAAACGCAGCTTACGGGGCAGTTGGCTATTTTGGGACGTAACGCCGAAACCGGGCGGGCAGCGGTAACCTTTTACGAGCAAAGTGCCTTGCCCCAGGCCCGGCTCATCCGCGAAACGGCCCTACGCAGCTACCGCGCCGGAGAGATCAACTACGTCGAATTTTTTCAGGCTGTTCAGCAGGCATTTACCATCGAAGAAGAGTATCTGAACGCCGTCTTCACCTACACAACCGTCGTCATCCAGCTCGAACAATTGCTGGGTATTGAGTAACTATTCAGGCAATCTTTAATCACAGAGGCACAAAGAACACAAAGATTTAAAACTGGTAGAAACATACTTATCTCTGTGTTCTTTGTGCCTCTGTGATTAAAAAATATCATTTGATTCTAATCAATTACGTAAACACATTCATGAAAAATAGCCTGATTATCATAACAATAGCTCTGCTAAACTTCGGTTGCGGCAGCCGGGGAGCGTCGGAAGAAGAACAGCCGGACGCCGGATTGCCGGACACAACATCCGCCAGCAAACCGGCGTCCGACCAGATTACGATTTCGGCGGAGCAACTCAGGGCCATGAACCTGCAAACGGGTGCGGCCACGCAGACCACCGTAAACGACGAAGTACCCGCCACCGGCACTGTTGATGTGCCGCCCCAGTACATGGCGTCGATTAGTCCGCTGATTGGCGGGGTTATTCAGCGCATCAATGTCCTGCCGGGCCAGAAAGTCCGCAAGGGTGAAACGCTGGCGACGCTGCAAAGTCTCGATTTTATTCAGATGCAACAGGATTACCTCCAGGCGGTAAGTCAGCTAACCTATCAGCAGGCCGAACTGCAACGCCAGAAAACGCTCATTGCCGAAGACGTAGGGGCCAAAAAACGACTGCAGCAGGCCGAAGCGGACTACGGTAGCAACCGCGCGCTGGTCAGTTCGCTGGCTCTAAAACTTAAAAGTCTGGGTACGTCGGTGGTCTCGCTGAAGGACGGTACGCTCGTGCCGGTCATGCCGATTACCTCACCCATTGCCGGGTACATCACCGCATCGAACGTGCATTTAGGACAGCAGGTAGCCACCGCCGACATGCTG
>JBBRUB010000416.1:0-4411 GCA_038248175.1 Cytophagales bacterium
AACGGCAAATTCCATCGGCAACTGGTTCAGCACTTCTTTGGCGTAGCCGTTAATGATGAGGGCCACGGCCTGCTCTGACGGGATACCACGCTGATTGCAGTAGAATAACTGGTCTTCGCCAATCTTGGAGGTAGTGGCTTCATGCTCAACGGTGGCCGAGGGGTTATTAACTTCCAGATACGGGAAGGTGTGCGCCCCACATTTGTCGCCGAGCAGCAGCGAGTCGCACTGCGAGTGGTTGCGGGCGTTTTCGGCACGTTTCATCACCTGAACCAGACCCCGATACGAGTTCTGACTCTTGCCAGCCGAGATACCCTTCGACACAATCCGGCTCTTCGTGTTTTTACCGATGTGGACCATCTTGGTACCCGTGTCGGCCTGCTGCATGTTGTTGGTAACGGCCACCGAATAAAACTCACCAATGGAATTGTCGCCTTTCAGAATGACCGATGGGTATTTCCAGGTGATGGCCGAGCCGGTTTCGACCTGCGTCCACGAGATTTTGGCGTTCGGACCGTCGCAGATGCCGCGCTTGGTCACGAAGTTGTAGATACCGCCTTTGCCATCTTTGTCGCCCGGATACCAGTTTTGTACCGTCGAGTATTTGATTTCGGCGTTGCCCTTTGCAATCAGTTCGACTACGGCGGCATGGAGCTGGTTTTCGTCGCGCATGGGAGCCGTGCAGCCTTCGAGGTAACTCACGTAGGAGCCTTCATCGGCAATAATCAGCGTCCGCTCAAACTGGCCCGTGCCAGCCGCGTTGATGCGGAAATAGGTGCTGAGTTCCATTGGGCAGCGAACGCCTTTCGGAATGTAGCAGAACGAACCATCGGTGAAGACAGCCGCGTTGAGGGCCGCGAAATAATTGTCTTTGGCCGGTATTACTGACCCCATGTATTTTCTGACCAGTTCGGGGTACTCTTGTACGGCTTCCGAAATAGAACAGAAGATAATGCCGCGCTCGGCGAGGTCCTTTTTGAAGGTCGTAGCGACCGAAATCGAGTCCATCACCACATCGACAGCCACCTGCGGACGTTCGCCCGATGCATTACCGTCGCCGATGGTCTCGTCAACGACACCCGCTAAGCGTTTTTGCTCGCTGAGCGAGATGCCGAGTTTATTGAACGTGGCAATCAGTTCAGGGTCGATTTCGTCTAAGCTGCCAACGGTCTTCTTCTGCTTTGGAGCCGAATAGTACTTAATGGCCTGGTAATCAATCTTGGGATATTTGACGTTGGGCCAGTGCGGCTCAATCATTTCCTGCCACATTCTGAACGCCCGTAGCCGATCTTCAAGGAGCCAGTCAGGTTCGTTTTTCTTGGCCGAGATAAACCGAATCGTGCTTTCGTCAAGGCCCATTGGGGCCTCGTCAGCTTCGATGATAGTCTCGAAACCATATTTATATTCAGAAGTAGTAATGCTTTCTAAAATCGCTTCGTCTTTAGTCATAGCGTAGGTTGGCGCGTGGTCATTGAGCCGACACGCTGTATTTTTAACAAGTTGCCGGGGGGCTGCGTTCCGGGCAGCCAGGGCAAATATCTGAAACTTGTCCGTATTTACCCGGCTCAACCTGTTGTCCTGCTACGTTCCGAAGGCATCTGTCAATTGTCGCCGTCTTCGTAATCAACGTCAACGGTGGCGTCGCCCGCTTCTACGTCTTCCTCAGCCAGCATCGCCTTATTTACGCCGTTTGATACGTTTTCGTCTGGTCGTGTTACTTCTTCCTTGATGGGTTCTGGCCCCTGATTCTGGACGGGACTCATACGCTCCACCTGCGACACACCGTTGTTTGCTTCGTCGGCCTGAATCATGGTGGTCATCACGCCCTGATTCTCGTCGGTGGCGGGGTCGTAGTTTTGGTTAATTGGGTTCATAACGTTGCGTTGTTAGTATGGTCTTACAAACCCGGTAGAACGGCGAAAGGTTAGGATAAAAAACACCGGACCACAGCCCGGTGCTATACATCTTATCGCAGAATCTGCCGGGAAATTACGATTTTCTGAATTTCGCTGGTGCCTTCGCCGATGGTGCAGAGTTTGGCGTCGCGGTAAAAACGTTCGGCGGGGAAATCTTTGGTGTAGCCGTAGCCGCCGAAAATCTGAACGCCTTCGTTGGCCACGCGCACCGCTGTTTCGGAGGCAAACAGCTTTGCCATCGCCGATTCTTTCGTGACGGGTTTGCCGGCGTCTTTTAGGTCGGCAGCCTGATAGGTAAGGAGTTTGGCGGCTTCGATCTCGGTGGCCATGTCGGCAAGTTTGAAGCTGATACCCTGAAAGCGGGCAATGGTCTGACCAAACTGCTCACGCTCCTGTGCGTAGGCCAAAGCCGCATCATACGCACCCTGTGCAATGCCCAGACTCAGCGCGGCAATGGAAATACGCCCCCCATCCAGAATCTTGAGCGACTGCACAAAACCCTCGCCAACTTCGCCGAGTCGCTGACTGTCGGGAATGCGGCAGTCCTGAAACAGCATCTCGGCAGTTTCTGACGCCCGCATACCAAGTTTGTCTTCTTTGCGACCACCTGTGAAGCCTGCTGTACCCCGTTCTACCACGAAGGCAGTAGCATTTCGTGACGTATTAGGCTCGCCAGTTCGGGCCACAACTACCGCTACGTTGCCGCTTCTGCCGTGCGTAATGAAGTTTTTTGCGCCGTTTAGCACCCAGTCACTGCCATCTCGCATGGCAACAGTATGCATATTGCCCGCGTCAGACCCGGTGTTGGGTTCGGTCAGGCCCCACGCGCCAATCCATTCGCCGGTGGCCAGGCGTGGCAGGTACGTTTGTTTCTGCGCTGAGTTGCCAAACATCAGAATATGATTGGTACAAAGCGAGTTATGTGCGGCCATCGACAAGCCAATGGACCCGTCAACGCGCGAGAGTTCAACAATAGCGGCTACGTATTCGCGGTAGCCGAGACCGGCCCCGCTGTATTCAACCGGCACGAGCATACCCATCAGGCCCTGTTTGCCAAGCAGCCGGAATAAATCAGCCGGAAAGTGCTGTGTTTCGTCCCATTCGCGGCTGTTGGGTCGGATATGTCGCTCCGATATGTCGCGCACTGACTGAACGATGAGTTCCGAAAGGGATGCGCGTTCGTCGGTATCTAATTGATTATCTGTGTATTCGCTAATCATAAATTTTTTTGTCGTGTTGATGATACTGTACAGATAACGCCTGAAGTTGGTTTCTTCTTACGTAACTCCGAATAGGGCAAAATGGATACCAGAATGGACCTTTTCTGGAAATAATATGGCTTCATAATCAGTTAACGGATTGTAAGTGATCCTAAACAGGCCAGGTGGCGTCTCAATCAGGTTCGGGATGCCGAATGGTCAGGGATAAAAAGTAGATAGTATTGCATGAGCGGGCGTCGTGAGTCTTGGTAAAAGGCTTATTTTTGTGCCACTCGATTGGTACAAAATCTTTGATCGAGTAATTAGGAGTTTAAATTAACTAACAATCAGTATATGAAACTGGCAGTCGTTGGCACCGGGTATGTGGGCCTTGTTACGGGTACGTGTTTTGCTGAAACCGGCAATCAGGTAACGTGCGTCGATATTGATGAGCGGAAAGTTGAAAAACTCAACAACGGGATAGTACCCATTTATGAGCCGGGGTTGGAGACGCTTTTTCACCGCAATGTAGAGGAAGGTCGGCTGTTGTTTACGACCAATCTCGAGGAAGGCATCAAAGGGGCGGAAGTGATTTTTTTGGCCCTGCCAACGCCCCCCGGCGAAGACGGTTCGGCAGACCTGAAATACATTCTCAAAGTAGCCAGCGATCTGGGGCCAATCCTGAGCCAATACGCAGTTATTGTTGATAAAAGCACCGTACCCGTTGGCACCGCCGAAAAAGTACGCGCCCACATCGCCGACAATGCTACTATTGATTTCGACGTGGTCTCGAACCCGGAATTTCTGCGCGAAGGCGTGGCCGTTGAGGACTTCATGAAACCCGATCGCGTTGTGATCGGTACGCAGTCGGAGCGGGCCAAAAGTGTGATGAGCAAACTTTACGCGCCGTTGGTGCGGCAGGGCAATCCCGTCATTTTTATGGATGAACGCTCGGCAGAGATGACCAAATATGCCGCCAACGCGTTTCTGGCCACCAAAATCACGTTCATGAACGAGATTGCCAACCTCTGCGAACGAGCCGGCGCCAACGTCGATGATATTCGGCGGGGTATCGGTACCGATAGCCGGATTGGCAAGCGGTTCCTGTTTGCCGGTATCGGCTACGGCGGAAGTTGTTTCCCGAAAGACGTACAGGCATTGGCCAGAACCGCCAAAGATTTCGATTACGACTTCAAGGTGCTGAAGTCGGTTATGGCCGTTAACGAGGAGCAGAAAACCCGGATGATTCCGCAAATTACGCAGCACTTTGGAGGTGACCTCAACGGTAAAACCATT
>JBBRUB010000417.1:0-4401 GCA_038248175.1 Cytophagales bacterium
ACAACGCCCTCGCAGTATTTTCCGGTCCTGACCGCCGACGAGCAGACGCTGGTCTTTACAGCCCTCAAGCCCGAAGGCGACGAAGATCTGATGGTCGCTACGTTCAACGGCGAAAGCTGGTCGCCCCCGGTATCGCTCTCGCCCAATATTAACACCAACGGCAACGAAGGCACAGCCAGTTTGTCGGCCGATGGGCGGATGCTGGTGTTTACGGCCTGTCAGGGTCGCCGGGGCTTTGGAAGCTGCGATCTGTATGTAAGCCGTAAAACCGGCAATGACTGGTCCGCGCCCGACAACCTCGGCCCGCAGGTCAACACCCGCTTTTACGAAAGCCAGCCCGCCCTCTCTGCCGATGGCCGACGGCTTTATTTCATCTCGGACCGGCCCGGTGGCCACGGTCGGCGTGACATCTGGCGCAGTGACCTCGACACCGAAAACAACTGGCAGGAACCCGTCAACCTCAGCGCACCCGTCAACACGGGCCAGAATGAAGCCTCGCCGTTTATCCACCCCAACGGGCAAACGCTGTTTTTTGCCTCCGACGGCCATCTGGGCATGGGGGGGTACGATTTGTTTGTTTCAGACCTGAACGCCAGTGTCCGGGCCGGGGCCGACAGCGGGTCAGTCTGGTCAATGCCCACGAATTTGGGGTATCCCATCAACACATCCGAAGATCAGGCGTCGCTGTTTGTGTCGGCCAGTGGCAAACGGGCGTATTATTCGTTTGAGGAGCAGAAAGAGGGCGTTTCGCAGCAATCACGGCTGTATGCGTTCGACCTGCCCGAATCCCTGCGTGAGCGAATCAAGCCGGTGAGTTTGCTGAAAGGTGTCATTGCCGATGCGAAGACGCAGAAGCCCCTGCCCGCCACCGTCGAACTGATCGACCTCAAAACCAACCAGACCGTATCACGCGTGCAGGCCGACACCCAAACGGGGCAGTACGCCATTGTCTTACCCAGCACGGGCGAGTTCGCGCTCTACGTCACCACGCCGGGTTATCTGTTCAAGAGTTTATCGTTCGATTTTACGCAGTCGGTTAAAGCCGGTCAGGCAACCGGAGCGGCCATGACCCTGAGCGTACCGCTCGAACCAGCCGTATCGGGGGCAGCGGCCAAAGAAACACTCAATAATCTGTTCTTCGAGTTGAGCCGATATAATCTCGCCGACAAATCGCGCACGGAACTCGACCGGCTGTCGGCGTTTTTGAAGGCCAATCCGGCGCTGTCGATTGAAGTGTCAGGCCACACCGACGACACCGGCGAAGCTGCTGCCAACCTGACGCTCTCGCAGAAACGGGCGCAGACAGTGGCCACGTACCTGGTTCAGTCGGGCATTGCTCCGACCCGCATCCGCGCCACCGGCTTTGGCGAAACCCGTCCACTCATGCCAAACACCAGCGACGACAGCCGACGCCAAAACCGGCGTATCGAATGGAAAGTCCTGTAGTTGTCCCACCAGCCCGACAGGCCACACTTTGCATCCCAACGGAATTTTTTTCAATTTTGCGTATGTTGCCTGTATATGAAATCTATCGGCAGATAGCTGATTCGTTCTTACTAACAACATACTGCTTTATTTTGCGATGACTCCCGAACACATCAAGTGCCTGATTATAGGTTCCGGCCCCGCCGGATATACAGCCGCCATTTATGCCGCCCGTGCGGGTATGAACCCCGTTTTGTATCAGGGTGCGCAGCCTGGCGGCCAGTTGACGATCACGACCGAGGTCGATAATTTTCCCGGCTACCCCAACGGCGTACAGGGGCCGCAGATGATGCAGGACCTCGAAGAGCAGGCCCGCCGGTTCGGCACCGATATTCGCTACGGCATGGTTACGGGCGTGGAATTTACGGAGCAGCCCGCCCACGACCAGCCCCATCGCGTAATGGTGGACGACAAAATCGAAATCACTGCCGATGCGGTACTGATCTCGACCGGAGCATCGGCCAAATGGCTGGGGCTGCCTTCCGAGATGCGGCTCAATGGGCGGGGCGTTTCGGCCTGTGCCGTGTGCGACGGGTTCTTCTTCCGGGGGCAGGACGTAGCCATCGTGGGCGCGGGCGATACAGCCGCCGAAGAAGCCAGTTATCTGGCTAATCTCTGCCGGAAGGTCTATATGCTGGTTCGGCGCGACGAGATGCGGGCATCGAAATTTATGCAGCACCGCGTAAAAACAGCCCCGAACATTGAGATTCTGTTCAATACCGAAACGCTGGAAGTCCTCGGCGACGACGAGGTATCGGGCGTTCTGACCAAAAACAGCATTACCGGCGAACAGCGGACGCTGGACGTAACAGGCTTCTTTGTGGCCATCGGTCACAAACCGAATACCGACATTTTTGGAGATTACCTCGACCGGGATGAGAATGGCTACATTCTGACCGAGAAAGGTAGTACCCGCACCAACAGACCCGGCGTTTTCGCGTGTGGCGATGCTCAGGATAACATCTACCGACAGGCCGTTACGGCGGCTGGCACGGGCTGCATGGCGGCTCTGGATGCTGAACGTTACTTAGTCACACTCGAAGTGCAGAACCAGGAACTTGTACTTTAATCCGGTTTCCGGCACTTAACCCACGAATTATGGTGGGCTAAGTGCCGGAAACCGCAGACCGTATTCTAATGAGAAAAACCGTTGTTTATTGGTTGATGGCCGCTGGATGCCTTGGCCTGACCGGAACGGCAACCGCCCAGGAACGCGGACGATTCAGGAATAATCTAAAAATCACGCCCAAAACGCAGACAACGCCGGGCGGGCCGGTGGTCGAGAGAATAAGGCAGACCGAGACGCCCTACGATCAGGAACCGACGCCCCTCCGCTTCAACTCGCAGTTTGAACCCGCAAAGGCTCTGAACCCCGTTGTCAGCGAAGATACCAGCCAGATTGACCAGGGCGAAACCAGCGTTGTTGAAGTCATTGATTCGGTACTGGTAGGCAACGAATGGGTCAAAATTGCCGATTACTACGCTGTCTGGGATTCACGCACGGTTGACCCGTATGGCATTGATCCGCTTCAGTTTGAGGAAGCCATCGATATCAAACTCTACGACCCCCCGGCCAATCACTACTGGTCTGCTCCGCTAACGGAGGGGAAAATGACCTCTAATTTTGGGTATCGCTGGGGCCGCTGGCATACCGGCACCGACCTTGACCTGGAAACCGGCGATCCGATTTACTCCGCTTTTGACGGCATCGTACGCATTGTAGGCTGGGACGGCAGCGGCTATGGTCGATTTGTGCTGGTACGTCATTACAATGGATTGGAAACAGTTTACGGACACATGTCCAAGCAGACTGTGGAGCAGGGGCAACTTGTAAAAGCGGGCGATCAGCTTGGCCTGGGCGGCAGCACGGGCCGCAGTTCGGGGCCGCACCTGCACTTCGAGACCCGCTTTGAGGGTAACCCGTTCAGCCCGCTCAACATCTACTCGTTTCCCGAAAACACCATCAACTCCGACCATTTTCTGCTCACGAGCAACGTCTGGGATTACCTGCGGGGTGGTCGCTCATCGTCGGGCGAGGGATTATCCAAGCCACGAATTAAGCGAACGGTGCTGCACCGCGTCCGGTCGGGCGAAACAGTGTCGAGCATTGCCAGCCGTTACGGGATGTCGGTTTCGACGTTGCTCCGCAAGAATCACATCTCGTCGCGTGGGCGTATCAGACCCGGTCAGAAACTGCGGGTCAATTGAACGTACACGCAATTCGGGAGCATAAAAAGGGCGTACTCACCAATGAGTACGCCCTTTTTATGCGTTTTGGTCGGAAAATCAGATAACCCATACTTCGTCTCGCCGGACGTAGTAAATCTGATTACGCCAGAGTACACGCAGGTAAATATCTTTGGTGCCGAAGATGTTCATTTTGTTGCCCCGCCCCACAATTTCGGCTACCGATGCGGCCCCCGATGGCTCTGCCCGTAGCAGAACGCGATCTCCGCTCGTAATACCCATCTGTATGCGTTGCGGCAAGTTGATGAAGACGAGCAGTAAAAGCAGGTAAGCGACAAACGTTCCTTTTTGCCGACCCGAAATAATCTGTTGCCGTCGTCTCTTGAGCCAGAAAACAACGAATCCATAGCCCGCCGGTATGAACAGAAGCAGAAACACGTACAAATTGTATTTCCGATAAAACAGATAGAAATAGTTCAGGTCATCAATCTCGTAACCAGAGAGATTATTGGCCTGCGCTACTTCGCCCATCTTGCGCAGAACGGCATCATCGGGATGGCTATCGAAATAAAGCTGTAGAAAGTACAGAAGCCGGGGAGCATCGTTCTGCCGTTCATTGGCACTGGCCAGTTTCAGCAGTATGGCATCAGTAGGAGCGTATCCGCCTGCTATTACCTTCTCGTAAAGCTGAGCAGCTTCTGCCTGATTGCCAGCCGCAAAGAGTGAATC
>JBBRUB010000418.1:0-4399 GCA_038248175.1 Cytophagales bacterium
CATAAGAAAATTGCCATCGTGGACGAGAGCGGGCAGTTTGTCAATCAGTTCAAAAACGACGATGAGCTGACCTTTACCTATGAAAAACAACCGCTGGAGTCGGCCAAGAAGACGTTTGTAAAGCAGGGCTACGAAGCCCTCGTCTTTATCCCGAAAGATGTGATCAAGCAACCCAAAACGGTGCAGATTTTCGCGGAGAAAAATGTGAACTTCAACCTGCAAAACAACATCGAACGGGCCATCAGTAAGCAGATCGAGACCATCAAACTCAAAGACGCGGGCATTAACCAGCAGATTATTCAGGACGCCAAGGTGAAGGTTAGCGCGCAGACTGTCAACCTCAGTAAGGCCGACCAGAAAAGCTCAAACTCCATTGCCACCATGATTATCGGTTGGGTTTGCGCCTTTATGATCTACATCTCGGTGTTCATTTACGGCACGCAGGTAATGCGGGGCGTGATGGAAGAAAAAACCAACCGTATTGTCGAAGTCATTATCTCGTCGGTGAAGCCCATTCAGCTGATGATGGGCAAAATCATTGGCGTGGGACTGGTAGGCCTGACGCAGTTCCTGCTCTGGATTACCCTGACCGTTACGCTGTTTGCGGTGGGCAGCGCGGTGGTTGGTGATAAAGCCACCCGGGGACAGCAGGCTATGCAAACGTCCGGGGCTGCCGGCGCCATGGGCGGACAGGCCACGGTAGAAGCCATGAACTCGCCGGAAGCTAAACAGGCGCAGCAGAGCGTGGTGGCCGACGTGATGCAGGCCATCGACTCGCTGAACATCCCCCTGATTGTAGGCTGCTTTTTGTTCTACTTTCTGGGCGGCTATCTGCTGTACAGTGCGCTGTTTGGGGCCGTGGGGGCGGCAGTGGATAATGAGACCGAAACGCAGCAGTTCATGTTTCCCATTACGATTCCAATTATCGGAGCTATTGCTATCTCGCAGTTTGTGGTCAAAGACCCCGACGGGCCGCTGGCCTTCTGGACCTCAATGTTTCCGCTTACCTCGCCCATTATCATGATGGTACGGGTGCCGGTGGGCGTTCCGGCCTGGCAGTTGATTTTGTCGATGGCGTTGCTGGTGCTGGGCTTTGTGGGAACTACCTGGCTGGCTGCCCGCATCTACCGCGTCGGCATTCTGATGTACGGCAAAAAGCCGTCGTACAAAGAGCTGTCGAAGTGGGTATTTTATAAGGGCTAAAAGCCAATATCGATCACCAGCGGCTGTACGAGCCACTGGCCGCTGGTGACGTTGTAAATGGTGCGAAAACCGACCTCGAACGGAGTACGCAATCGCAGCGCGTTGAAAATAAACGATACGTCGAGACCCGCCGTCTGATACTGGCGGGTGCGGTCCTCGTAGCCGCGCAGCCGCCCGTAAATATCCCTGACTTCAAGGGTGCTACGGCCTTCGGCGAAATCGTAGAACCCGGCGGCTTTGATACGCTGTATATACAGCCACCGGCCCAACGCCCAGTGCATATCGGCAATGGGCAGGCTGTACGTGGCACTGCCCGCCCTGATCTGATCGTCGCTGACGTAGTTCTGACCACGCGGGTAAAACACCACCGGCTGAAACCGGTACGTACCGCGCGACTGCTCCTGATAGCCCGCCCGCAGCCGCAGCGCGTGGTGTTTGCCGACACCCGGCAGAAATAAGTTCCCCTGAATACCCCACTGCTCAGCCAGTAGCCGCCCACCAAAAGGCGTGTTTCGATACGTTGCCGAAATAGCCTGCCCCCAGCGTGGGGCCACGTCGCGTTTGCTTTGTCGCAACAGCCGCTGGTAGCTAAGGCCGTAGGTCATGGCGCTCAGGGAACCGGCACTGCCCACCTCCGAAATACTCCGAAACGGCAGATCATAGCCACTGACCAGGAGGTAGTTGTAATACGCCGATGCGCTGGCTGACTGACTGTATTTGGACTGCGTGAAGTTGAGCGGCAGCCGAAAACCCGCCGTAAGCTGATTGTACTGCCACAGGTCAGAACGCAGACTATCTGCCGGAGCCACCCGGTCAACATAGACCGCTGACCGGCGGTTACCGCTTTGAAAACTCAGGTCGATGATGGGATATAGTCCCTGATAACTCAGCAACGCAAATGCATTGCCCGTCTGTTCGGCCTGGTTGTAGGTGTAACCCACGCTCACCTGCGACGTACCGAGCAAATCCTGCGACGCCAGACCTGCCGTAAGTGCCTGACTGGTACTGCTAACGGTTGGACCCCAGCTATACACGTTCAGCGCGTGGGCCAGTCGGCGGAAACGGGTTGGCGTATAGGGCATAGCTATCATGGCCGAGTCGCGCAAAATGGCCCGGCCCGCAGCTGCACCGGGTTCTACCATCGGCAACGCACCAAAATAGCGCACCAGTTCGCCGGTATTGCTCTGCCCCGAAGGTGGGGCTACAGGCGTCCAGGCGGTGGTGTCGAGTGGCATATCGGCAATACGGAACCCGTCGGCGGTGAAGTCGTGCAGGGCCAGCCGCGTACCCGATGGCGACACGGCCGCATGGTATCCCGCCAGCGGGCGCGAACTGACCCGAAATACCTGCCCATTTCGGATGTCAACGGCATAAACGTTGTCAATGCCGGAGCGGGGCGAGTTGTACAGGACGTAATGGCTCCAGGGCTGCGGATGGCTGATATTCTCGTTGGCGCGGGGCAGCAGATCGGTGGCCGCGCCGGTTTCAGGGTCGATGCGCTGAATCGTTTTCCGACCATCTTTTAACGCCACCACTGCCAGCGAACGCCCATCGGCAAACCAGCGCGGATGCTGGTAAAACACGCTGTCGGGGTTGGGCAGTGTTTGGCGAACGTTGCCGGTTTGAGCGTCCAGCACCAGCAGTTGCGTTTGGGCCGTTTCGGTATTGTTCACCACCACAAGTTTCTGATTGTTGGGCGAGATAGCTACGGCGGTGTAGCGGGTGCGGTGCGTCAGGCGGGTAATTTTGCGGCTTTTCAGATTCAGCAGCCGGATGTTGGAATAAACCCGGTTTCGCCAGCGCGGGTCATAGCCAAATTCGATCCAGACTACTTTTTGGAGCGTGGCCGAGAGGTAATCCGGGTCATTGGGAAATCCCTGCACAAACACGCGCTTCTCCCTACCGGTTTTGTCCAGCTCAACAAGCCGGGGCGTATCGCCGAGACTACTCTTCACGGCCAGCACCGTGGAGTCGGTCAGGTATTGCGGATACTGGTAATTGGTGAAAATTGGCCGTTTGGGATTCCTCTTTGGACGACGCTTCGCCGGAGATGTATTCGTAGGACGTTCCGATGAAGTTACCCGGCTGGGTCGTGATAAAGCGGGTTGGCTTACACCCGGTTGACGGGGGCCAAACAACGGCTTTTCAGGCCGTACAGAAAACGGATTGACGGGCGTCAGATTCAGGTTTTCCTGTTGCTTCTGCCAGGTCTCTGTCATGTCGGCCATGGTTTGGCTGTACAGATCATCGACGCGCAATCCTGTTTCGTCCTTTACACTTTTCGAGAATGCGAACGGCCACGGAAACCGGCGGTAGTTGCGGTTCAGGATGCGGCTCCAGGCGTCGGGGCCGTTAGTGAGTTTGACCTGCGTGGTCATAAAGTAGCCCAGCACATAGTGGTTCGGCACGTTATCGCGAAACGACCCGCTAACCGCCTTTTGGTAACTGAACGGGCGACCAGATAGTAGATTGGCCCGCATACCGAGGTCGAAGTTGGGAATCCGGCCCCGCCCGCTGGTGCTGAGCAGCGTTTCAGTGCTGACAGCGTCGCCCTCGGCAAACCAGTCGGGTACGGTCAGTAGGGGCAAAAACAGGCCATTATTGCCCAACAGCGTGTACAGGAAACGTCCGTAATGCTGGAGGGCTTTTTCATTCTGCACCACATGCCGGTACTCGTGTACGGCCAGCAGATCAAGCCAGTCATACGTACCCAGCAAGCCAGGGTCCTGGGGCGTTACGGCGAAAAACTCCGACCGGCGCGGAAACAGCGTCACAAAGCCATTACTAACGGTAGTCTGGTTTTGCAGCAGCACCGAAATGGGCCGGGGCCGCCGGTTCAATGACGCGCCAACGGGTTCGTACAGGCTTTCGAGCCGGTGAGCCGTGCGTTGCGCCGGTTTCTCCATGCCTGCCGGATACAGCACCCGGAAGTGGGGCGTCTGGAGCCGGTACCAGGGCAAACTGGCCGGATTTTGGTCCAGAACGGGCAGGATTTGGGCAGCAGCCCGGAGCGAGGTAATCAGCAACAGCGTTACCAGCCAATGGTTTTTTTGCATACCCTCAATAATACGAAGTATTCAGCAAAAAAGAGGTTTGGTTAGACTCGCTGTCGCTCGTTTAGAGTTGGGGCACAGAGTTTGTACGAGGGGATAACAGATTTACGGGGGGGGAATTAATATGGGTGTATAAAGGTTTA
>JBBRUB010000419.1:0-4395 GCA_038248175.1 Cytophagales bacterium
AACAACACCATAAATGTACAACCAGTTTGTATGCGTCGTTGTCCGGGCTACGCCTATCGCCAGCCGCCACCAAGAGCGCGGTAGGTGTTGACCGTAGCGTTCAGCTGCCGCATTTTGGTTTCAACCAGTTCCATGCGGGCCTCCAGTACGTCGCGCTGGGTGAGCAGCACTTCCATGTAGTCGGCGCGGGCAGAAGCAAACAGTTTTAGCGAGATGCTGGTCGATTGCACCAGTGCGTCCACCTGACTGCTTTTGGTACTGTATTTACTGGCCATATTGTTGATGGCCGCCAGTTGGTTGGCCACTTCGATATGGGCGTTCAGTACGGTACGTTCGTAGTTGTACACCGCCTGTATCTGTTTGGCACTGGCCGTCTGGTACAGGGCCGTAATACCCCGCCGATTAATCCAGGGGCCGGTCAAATCGCCCAGCAATGATGCCATAAGCGACTGGGGCGCGTTGAAGAGGTAAATCGGATTGAAGGCCATCAGGCCCAGCGAACCGGTGATGTTCAGCGACGGCAGAAAATTGGCCCGCGCTACCCCCACGTCTAAGTTAGCGGCTTCCAGATTCCGCTCGGCCTGCCGGATGTCGGGCCGGTTAACTAACAGCTGCGCCGGTATTCCCGCCAGCATCGTATTGGGGACTAAGTTGTTGAAGTTCCGAGAATCGCGCTGTACGCGCTGCGGAAACCGGCCCACCATAAAGTTGATTCGGTTCTCTTTCTCCACGATGTTCTGCTGAATATCGTACTGCAAACTCTGCGTTTTGAGTACCTCGGCTTCAAACCGGCGCACGGCCAGTTCGGTCACTTTGGCGGCTTCTTTTTCCTGCCTCACAATAGACAGCGCGCTGTTAAGAATGACCAGGTTCCGCTGGATAATATCCAGCTGATTATCCAGCGACAGCAGCTCGTAGTAGTTATTGGCGATTTCGGAGACGATGTTAGTGACCGTGAAATTCCGCCCTTCAATGGAGCCAAGATACGTAGCCACCGCCGATTTACGGGCGTTACGCAGCTTGTGCCAGATGTCAACTTCCCAGGAGGCAAACGCGCCGAGGTACGCATTGGGCAGGATTTCGGGCGTTTCCAGTCCGGGTTTTATGTCCGTAACCGCGTCGGCTGCCCCCCTGCTGGTGTAGCGCGACACTTTTTCGGCACCGGCACCCCCACCCACATTGACCGTAGGCATGTATGCGCCCTGCCGGGCCAGTATTTCGTTATTGGCAATTTGTATTTCCTGCGTCGTGATGTTCAGTTCCTGGTTGTTATGCAGGGCCGTATCGATCAGGGCGTACAGGTAAGGGTCCGTGAAATAATCCCTCGTGTTAATCTGACCCGTATTGGTCGAATCGGACGAGCCATTGTAACTGGCCGGTACTGATTTGTTTACTGGTTTTAACGCGATGCGGGGGATACTACAGGCGGAGTTGAGCAGGGTGAGTGCCAGCACACTCCCCGCCCAAAACGCTATTTGTTTGTTACTCATGGATTTGGGCTTCTTCAGGTTGGGGAAACGTGTCAATCGAATGAACAAGGCTTTCGGTCAGCGAATGGTCTTCTTCATCTTTAATTAAACTGCGGCCATCGGCCAGCGTACCGAATATGTAATACAGGCCGGGGATGATGACGACCCCGAAAATGGTGCCGAACAGCATACCACCCATGGCCGAGGCTCCGATGGTCCGGTTGCCAATGGCTCCGGCACCCGTGGCACCAATCAGCGGAATCAGGCCTGCCACAAAGGCAAAGGAGGTCATCAGGATAGGCCGGAAACGAACCCGTGCGCCTTCAATGGCCGCGTCCAGAATCGTTGCGCCCTGCTGTCGTTTTTGCACCGCAAATTCTACAATAAGCACGGCGTTCTTACCGAGCAGACCAATGAGCATGATGAGTCCAATCTGCGCGTAGATGTTATTTTCCAGCCCCATCAGCTTCAGCAGCAGGAATGAGCCGAATACCCCAACGGGCAGCGAGAACACCACGGCCAGCGGAATAAGGAAGCTCTCGTACTGAGCCGCCAGTACGAAATACACGAAGGCCAGCACAATCAGGAATACGTACAGAGCCTCGTTACCCCGCATCGACTCGTCGTAAGACAGTCCTTCAAACGCGATGTCGTACCCTCGGGGCAGGGTCTTGGCAGATACCTCCCGAACGGCCTGAATGGCGTCGGCGGTGGTGTAGCCCTTGGCGGGTTGCCCCTGAATGGCCGCCGAGTTATACAGGTTGAAGCGGGTAATCTCGTTGGGACCCTGCCCTTTTTTCAGCCGCATAAACGCCGAGTACGGTACCATTTCGCCCTGATCGTTTTTCACGAACAGCTTCAGCAGATCGGTGGGCAACCGCCGGAAACTGGGGTCCGACTGCACATAGACTTTAAAGAATTGGTTGTACTTGATAAAGCCCTGCTCGTAGGTACTGCCAATCATGATATTGAGGTTGTCCATCGCCTTGCCAATAGATACTCCCTTTTGCATTGCCAGGTTATTGTCAATCTCCAGTTCGTACTGCGGGTAGTTGGCGGCAAAGAAGGTGAACAGGCCCGACAGCTCTTTGCGCTTGCCCAGGTCCTCCATGAACTGCTTGTTGATCTTGTCGAAATCCTGGTAGTCTGTATCGGTGGTTTTATCCAGCAGACGCATCGAGAAACCGCCCGACGTACCAAAGCCGGGAATGGCCGGTGGTTCGAAGAATTCGACAACGGCACCGAGGTTTCTGGTTTTGCCCTCCAGTTCTTCCATGATCTCCCTTACGTTCTGCTTACGCTCCGACCAGGGTTTGAGGTTAATCAGACAGGTACCCGCGTTGGACCCCCGGCCTTCGGTCATGATCTCGTAACCGGCCAGCGATGACACGCCCTCCACGCCTTCCACTTTTTCGCAGATTTTCTGGAGCCGCTGCGCCACCTGATTGGTTTTCTCCAGCGTAGAACCCGGCGGGGTCTGGATAATGCCGTAAATGGTACTCTGGTCTTCGTTCGGAATAAAGCCCGATGGCAGAATCTGACTCTCGTAAAATATACCCGCGCAAAAGGCCAGCAGGATAGTAAACGTGACCACGCGCCGGTTTACAATCTTGCGCAGCAGCCACACGTACTTGCCGGTCAGCTTCTCGAATGCAGCGTTGAATCTGTCGAGGGCTTTGGTCAGTATATTCTTCTTTTTCTCGTGGCCGTGGTGGTTTTTCAGCAGCATGGCGCACAGCACCGGCGTCAGCGTGAGGGCAATCAGGGCCGAAATCACAATGGCGCTGGCCATGGTAATGGAGAACTGCCGGTAAAATGTACCCACCGGACCCGACATGAACGAGATGGGCAGGAACACCGACACCATCACCAGTGTAATGGCGATAATAGCCCCGCTAATTTCGCCAAGCACTTTTTTAACCGCCTTAAACGGCGTTATATTCGGGTATTCTTCCATCTTGGCGTGTACCGCTTCCACCACCACAATGGCATCATCGACCACAATACCGATGGCCAGCACGAGCGCAAAGAGCGTGACTAAGTTGATGGAAATACCAAAGAACTGAATCACGAAAAACGCGCCGATCAACGACACCGGCACCGCCAGAATCGGAATCAGCGTAGACCGCCAGTCGCCCAGGAAGATAAATACCACCAGGGCCACCAGGATAAACGCATCGCGCAGCGTGTCGATAACTTGCTCGATGGATGCATCTAAGAATTTGGACACGTCGTAGCTGATCTTATAATCCAGTCCGGGCGGGAAGGACTCTTTCATCACGTCGAGTTTGGCTTTTACGGCCTCGATCACGTCGCTGGCGTTGGTGCCATAGTTCTGCTTCAGCACGATAGCTGCGGAGGGATGGCCGTCGAGGTTGGAGTAGATATCGAAGAACTCACTACCCAGCTCTACCCGGCCAATGTCGCGCAGGTGGATACTTTCGCCGGCAGGATTGGCCCGGATAATGATATTCTCGTATTCTTCCGGCTTGTTGTACCGGCCCTTATAGGTCAGCACATACTCCAGCGACTGAGCTTCGATACCGGAACTCTGACCAATCCGACCCGGACGACCAATAATGCTTTGTTCAGCAATGGCTTCGTTTACGTCTTCGACCGAGATTTTGTAGGCCCGCATCCGGTCGGGGTTCAGCCACACGCGCATAGCGTACCGGCGACTACCCAGAATCTGGGCCCTGGCAATGCCTTTGGTCCGGTTAATCTCCGGCAGCATCTTCACGGTGGCGTAGTTGAAGAGGAATTTTTCGTCCATACTCTTATTCGTAGAATAGAGATTGACGTACATTAACATACTGGGCTGAATAGGCGTGATAATTACCCCTTCGCGTTGTACCAGTTCGGGCAGCAGCGGCATGACCTGGTCCACCCTGGTCTTCACCCTGATAACCGCGACATTGGGGTCGGT
>JBBRUB010000420.1:0-4386 GCA_038248175.1 Cytophagales bacterium
GCCAGTGCCCAGACAATAGTTTCTGGATTGAGCAGGTCTTTGGTATCCAGTAAATAGCCAAAGACCAGAAAAAACAAGGCCCGAATCAGAAAGGAAATCTCTCCGGTCAGTTCTTTAAGTTTATGAACCTCTTTGTCCAGAATTTCAGGCTTTAATCGTTGTATAATTCTATTCGACTTAATTTCATCCAGATTCCCTAAAGCCAATCCAAAAAGCAGAATAAAAATCAGCACAGGGAGGTTATATAATTTCGATAATTCATAAATGAATACGACGATCAGGATAATAGGCACGAATTTTACGGGGTGCTTTGACTTTCGCATCAAAAGCGCCAATCCGATGGTTATCACGAAGGTAATCAGCAGAATGATTAACAGATCGAGAAAAAAATTACCGAACGACTGCATGTCAATAGTACTATTTAGCGTAATAAAATTAAAAATTATGACGCCAAAAATATCAGACAGGCTACTCTCATACGTTATAAACTCTTTATTTTTACTGATGAGATTATGCGCACTGGGTATAGCAATGGCACTACTTATTACGGCAAAAGGAAGTGCATTAATAAGGCCAACTCGCAAAGTTGTGTCTGCAAAATACTGAAAAGCATACGCCATACCAAAGCTAAAAATTAACATCGGAAACAGTGAAATCAGAGCCATTTTCCCGACATACGGAAATTTACTTCGGTTGAGTTCAAGCTCCAGCGACCCCTCCAGAACAATAAGAATTAAGCCTACCGTTCCTAAGGCTGGAAGGACTATGTTCAAATCAGGAATTGATATGTTAAAAAACTCTGTACTCTGCCGCACCAACCAGCCCAGTACAAAGAGTAGGATAACGGAAGGTATTTTCGTTTTCGACGACGTAATGTCGAAGATATACGCCAGAATAAGCAACAGGCAAACAATTATAATTGGTACCGTCATAATGGCTCTGGTCAACGAATCAGGCTTGCTACGCCGATGGTAGCACGTATGACTAAATAGTAGCCTGTTTTGTTATGATCTGTCACTTTTTGTGCGCCCACCTTCCCGATGGTTGGCAGGGTCTTCATATTCGGTACGCACACAAAACACCTTATGGAGTATGTTATGTCCGGTATTTCACTCCGTTATACCGCTCCCGCTTTAATCTCGTCCACTACAGCGGGGTCGAGCAGGGTACTGGTGTCGCCGAGGTTGGCCGTGTCGCCCTCGGCAATTTTGCGCAGGATGCGTCGCATGATTTTACCGGAACGGGTTTTGGGCAGGCCCGTAACGAACTGGATTTTATCGGGCCTGGCAATGGGACCAATCACGCGGCTGACGGTGGCCAGAATATCGCGTTTGGTCAGTTCGGCGTCATGGCCAGCGGGTTGCTCATCGTCGGTGATGACGAATGCGTAGATGCCCTGCCCTTTTATGTCGTGCGGATAACCAACCACCGCGCTTTCTACCACGCCGGTGTGCATGTTGATGGCGTTCTCTACCTCCGCCGTACCGATGCGGTGGCCCGATACGTTCAGTACGTCGTCCACGCGGCCCGTGATACGGTAGTAGCCGTCTTCGTCGCGCAGGCAGCCGTCGCCGGTGAAGTACAGGCCGGGGTAAGTGCTGAAATAGGTTTGTCGGCAGCGTTCGTGATCGCCCCAGGTGGTGCGCAGGATGCCGGGCCAGGGAAATTTCAGACACAGGTTACCCGATACGCCGTTGCCTTCTATTTCAGCCCCGTTCTCATCGACCAATACCGGCTGCACGCCCGGCAGCGGCAGCGTAGCGAAAGTCGGTTTGGTTTCGGTGACGTTCGCAATGGGCGAAATGAGGATGCCGCCGGTTTCGGTCTGCCACCACGTATCGACAATGGGGCAGCGATTTTTGCCGATGTTGTCGTCGTACCAGTGCCAGGCTTCGGCGTTAATCGGCTCGCCCACCGAACCCAGAATTTGCAGACTGCTCAGGTCGTGACCGGCCACATGGCTCAGCCCCGCGCCCATGAGCGAGCGGATGGCCGTAGGGGCCGTATAGATGATATTAACCCGGTGCTTGTCCACGATGTCCCAGAACCGCCCGGCATCGGGAAAGGTCGGCACCCCCTCAAACAGCAACGACGTACCGCCCGTGGCCAGCGGCCCATATACGATGTAGCTGTGGCCCGTAATCCAACCGATATCCGCCGTACAGAAAAACAGCGGGGGTGGCCCGTCGGCAGACGTATCGTATTGAAACACGGTTTGGAACGTGTAGGCAGCATAGACCATGTAGCCCCCGCAGGTATGGACCACGCCCTTCGGCTTGCCGGTGCTGCCGGAGGTGTAGAGAATGAACAGCACATCTTCGGCGTCCATTTCTTCGGCGTCACAGTCGGCGGTAACGTGTTTGAGTTCCTGCTCCAGCCACACGTCGCGGCCTTTAAGCATGGCCACCGGCGTACGCGTGCGGGTCATCACAATGACCCTCTCGATAGTGGGGCAGCCGATAAGTGCGTCATCGACGGTGTCTTTCATCGGAATTTCCTTACTGCCCCGGTAGGCTCCATCGGACGTAACAACTACTTTGCACTGCGCGTCATTGATACGGTCGGCAATGCTCTGCGCCGAAAACCCCCCGAACACCACCGAGTGAATGGCTCCGATGCGGGCGCAGGCCAGTACGGTAATGGCCAGTTCGGGTACCATTGGCATATAGACGCAGACGCGGTCGCCTTTCACGACGCCGTTACGTTTCAGCACATTGGCCATGCGGCAGACCTGGTCGTGCAGCATCCGGTAGGTAAGCGTTACGCCCGCTTCGGCGGGGTCGTTAGGTTCCCAGACAATGGCGGGCTGGTCGGCGCGGGTGGCGAGGTGCCGGTCCAGGCAGTTTTCGGTGATGTTGAGTTTACCGCCCTGAAACCACTTTATGCTGGGGTCGGCAAAATTCCAGTCCAGGGTTTTAGTCCAGGGTTTGCGCCATTTGAATTCCTGAGCTATTTCGGCCCAGAAGGCTTCGGGGTCGTTGACGCTTTTCTGGTAAGCAGCCTGGTACTGGTCGAAGGTTTTGATAAGGGACATAGGGTTGTTTTTTTAGCCACGGAGATGCACCAAGACGCACAGAGCTACACAGAGGTTAGAGCAAGATAGACTCTTCTCTGTGAATCTTCGTGCGTCTTGGTGCATCTCTGTGGCCCAGAAAGAACTACTTTTCATACTCACCCGTCAGGGCGTACCATCCAAAGGTAAGCAGACCGCCCACAATGATGGGCATGAGGATAAAGACGATGATAATGCCGAAAACGAGGTCTTCGGTGTGGCCTGAGGTAAGTTTGGGCAAGCCTAAGGCCGTAATGCCGTAGTAGCCACAGAGCAGGGCCAGACCAATCCAGACAATGCCAAGGCATTTTTTGAGTGCGTTCATTCTTTCACCAGTTTACGGTTTGAGATATACACCATGCCGATAACGAAACTGACGCCAGCTACGATGATGGGGTACCAGAGACCTTCGAGGTAGGGCGCGGTGAAGGGTAGCGCGGCTCCGGCAGCTTCGGCGGTGGTGTTGGCGGTTTTGGCCTGTATCGCGAGATACGTAGCGACGGCAGGAAGCAGACCGCCAAATACGCCGTTGCCAATGTGGTAGGGCAGCGACATGGACGTGTAGCGGATATTAACAGGAAACATCTCGACCAGAAAAGCCGCAATAGGTCCATAGACCAGCGTTACGAAAATGACCTGAATAAACACCAGCCAGATCAACGTCCAGCGGTCGGCGTCGTTGAGTTTTACCGTTTTCTTTATTATCGGCGGGAGCGTTCCTGCCGTTGAGCCGGGTCCGGTTTTCTCCTTGATTACCTCCGCCAGTTGGGTACCGTCGGCGTAGTGATGCGTAGTGGTTTTGGTCGTGATGGAGCCACCCACAACGTCTGGGTTAGCCACAACAACGGTTTCAACCGTCAGGTTAGCAGGTATCTCCTGTTTATTGGCGAGGTTAGTAGTCTGGTACATCCGCTCGTAAATGGGCCGGTACGACAGAATAGCCACCAGCATCCCGAACATCATGATGTACTTACGCCCAATTTTGTCCGATAGCCAGCCGAAGAAAACAAAAAACGGCGTCCCCATCAACAACGCTACGCTCATCAGCTGGTCGGACTGGAGGGCATCGACATTGCAGACGGTTTTGATGAAACTCATGGCGTAAAACTGCCCCGTGTACCAGACTACCCCCTGCCCCATGGTGGCCCCAAACAGGGCCAGCAGCACAAACTTGAAATTGTATTTATTGCCCAGGCTGTCTTTGAGTGGATTGCTGGACGTTTTGCCTTCGGCCTTCGCTTTCGCAAACAGGGGCGACTCATGCATGTTGCGCCGAATCAGGTACGAGACAAACACCATCACGATAGACAGCCAGAAGGGTACCCGCCAGCCCC
>JBBRUB010000421.1:0-4382 GCA_038248175.1 Cytophagales bacterium
CTTTGGCCGGGCCATTCGAACCGAGTTTAGCCTGGCCAACCGTGAGCGGCTGCGCAATCCGGTACTGCTGGGTCGTCAACTCCTTCGCGACCGGTTCATCGTGGATGTGTCGCAGAAAAACCTGTCGCATCATCATAAAATAGCCGCCCAGTCGGGTCAGAACCCAATCAACCCGTCCCTGACCCTATCCTCCTCCAATTCTACTGATAACTAATCACTGTTCATCGAAAACTGAACTCATGCGTATTGCCATTCTATCGGCCAATCCAAATTTGTACTCGACCAAACGGCTGCTCGAAGCTGCCAACACGCGTGGTCACGAGGGCCTGCTGATTAATCACCTCAACTGCCAGGTCATGATTGAGGGTGGCCGCCCGTCTATTCTTTACGACGGTCTGGAACTCGACCCGCTCGATGCCATTGTGCCGCGTATAGGCGCGTCCGTTACAGACTATGGCTGTGCCATTGTGCGGCAGTTTGAAATGATGGGTGTCTTTACAACGGCTAAGTCGCAGGCCATTACCCGCTCGCGTAATAAACTGCGCAGTTTGCAGGTACTCTCAAAGGCGGGCGTTGGTTTGCCCAAGACGGTATCGGCCAATCATCCTAAGAATGGGCGGGTTACGCAGTTGATCGAGCTGGTGGGTGGCCCGCCGGTGGTCATTAAACTGCTGGAGGGTACACAGGGCATTGGCGTAGTGCTGGCCGAGACCAGCAAAGCAGCCAAATCGACAATTGAAGCGTTTTATGGCTTAAAAAAGCACGTACTGGTGCAGGAATTCATAGCCGAGTCCAAAGGGTCCGATATCCGGGCGTTTGTGGTGGGCGGGCGCGTAGTAGGCGCCATAAAGCGGCAGGGCGCGGAGGGCGACTTTCGGTCCAATATTCACCGGGGTGGTAACGCTACACCCGTTACGCTCACGCCCGACGAAGAACAAACGGCCATTGAAGCAGCCCGCGCCCTCGGCCTCAAAGTGGCAGGTGTGGATATGCTCCCCTCCGACCACGGCCCCCTGGTGCTGGAGGTCAACTCCTCGCCGGGGCTGGAAGGCATAGAAAAAGCCACCGGCATGGATATTGCCACCGACATCATCAAATACATAGAAGACAAAATCCGCTCCAACGAAGGAGACGTTGTTGGTGTATAAGGTACCACAACACGTTAACCGCATCGGCGAACCGACAGAGATACAAAGCATTCACCTGACTACTTATGCCTGCACTCGATCCTGATTTAAAGAAAGCCATTGTGCAGATGCCCGGCGTGGATAAAGACAAACTCCTGCTGCGGCTGGTGGCCAAAGACGCCACCCTGACCGAGAAACTCCAGTTTGAATTGGTTGAGCGCGGGCAGACCATTGACGAACGGCGCGACCTGATCCGGCAGTTTATTGACCGCACTGCCAAACTCCACCCCGACTCGGCAGGCTGGCTGATGATGGACATGCGCACAGTGTCTGGCTTCATTACACGGCACGTGAAGGTGACAAAAGACACATACGGCGACGTAGAACTGAGCCTGTATATGCTAAACACCCTGTACGAGCAGAATAAGCACCTGCTTTCGACGTACAACAGCCGTACTGACAAGTGCGCCGAATACGTAGCCAAACGCACGGAGCAAACGCTCAAAAAAGTCCAGAAACTCGACCCTGATTACCACATCGAGTTTGCCGATGCCCTCAATACGCTGCTCGGCTGGCTGCACCGTACTGCCCCTGCCCACTACGCCCGGCAGCTTGCTCTGCCGCATGAATTTGCTACGTAAACGTTGATAAAAACACGAACAAACGGCTTGTAGGGCATTAGCCGGTTAGAAAATCAAACCACGCGCTTACCCGGCAGGTTATGCATAGACAGATTCACTACCCATCGCTATGTCTCAGACCATATTAATTACGGGCGGTACCGGCAGTATTGGTCACCGGCTTACCGAACTTCTCCAGCAACAGAACTATCAGATTACCTGGCTCAGCCGCAATAACAAACCAGTGGCGGGGGTAACGGTTTATGAATGGGATATAAAAACCGGCAAAATGGATCCGCAGGCTATACAAACGGCCGATCATATTATTCACCTCGCCGGAGCCGGCATTGCCGACGAACGCTGGACCGACGAACGAAAAAACGAAATCCTGACCTCGCGGACCCAATCAACTGAACTGCTGGCCAAAACGCTGGCCAAACACCCCCACCACGTCAGGTCGTTCATTGGCTCGTCGGCCATTGGCTACTACGGGGGCGATACCGGCGACCGTCCTCTGACCGAAACCAGTGCGGGCGGCTCTGATTTTCTGGCGCAGGTAACGCGGGCCTGGGAGCGGTCAGAAGATCAGGTAGCCGCGCTGGGTATTCGTACCGTAAAACTCCGCACCGGCGTAGTACTGACAATGGCCGGCGGTGCGTTGCCCAAGCTGGCGCAGCCGGTTCGGCTCGGTGCAGGCGCACCCATTGGGTCGGGGCAGCAGTACATTTCCTGGATTCACGTCGATGATTTATGCCGGATGTACATCGAGAGCATTCAGCATGAAGCATGGGTGGGCGTTTATAATGCCGTTGGGCCAACTCCCGCTACCAATGAGGGCCTGACACGAGCCATTGCGCATGAACTGAACCGCCCCATGCTGCTGCCCAACATCCCAAACTTCGTGATTAAACTGATGTTTGGCGAACTGTCCATTACCGTTACGGGCGGTAACTATGTGCTGAACAAACGAATTGCCGAAGAGACCGATTTCTCGTATCGCTTCGGCGAGCTGGACGCAGCGTTGCAGGACTTGCTCAGATAAGAGCAGGATTTATTAGACGGTAGCTCATCTAAAATCTGCGCACCGTAAGTTTGTCCTATCAGCGTCGTTCGTTGTTTCTGGCCCGTGCCGACGGGTTTTCCTTTTTTTACCAAATCTTATCAAACAATGAAAAAAATCATCTTTCTGGGGTTGGTAGCCATACCCCTGTCTGGTGCGCTGGCACAAACCAACAACTCAATTATCACGCAGACCGGGCAAAGTCAGAGTGCCACCGCCGGACAAACCGGTTCGGGTCTGACGTCGGTCATTAGCCAGACAGCCGCCAACAATACGGCCAACCGGTTCAATACGGGTGTTACAAGTCAGAGTGGTACGACCAACACCGCTACCATTAACCAGAACGGAGCCAACGTTTTTCTCATTGGCACGGTGGGTTCACGCTATAACGAGGGTCGCATTACCCAGCGTGGTACCAACCAGGCAGCTACCATTACGCAAACCCGAAGTGGCGGCTCGGCGCAGCGCGGCAACAGCAACGCCAGCGTAGCTACCGGGCTGGGTAACTACGCCAATAGCAACCAGGAGGGCAGCGGCAATACGGCTACTACTACCCAGAACAATCTGGCCAACAGCAACTATGCCAATACCAGCCAGAACGGATCGGCTAACGTGGCCAGCACCAACCAGACCGATGCCACAAACAACCGGGGTACTATTACGCAGGGATCGTCGATGACGGCCAGTAATAACCGGGCAACCATTACGCAGAATGCCATCCTTTCAGCTAATAATGACGCCACCATTACGCAAACCAGCAGTGGCAACACCGCCACCGTGAGCCAGAACGGCAGCACATTCAGCACGGGCAACGCAGCCATTGTTATTCAGGCTGGCTCGCTGGGGCTGAACCGGGCCACCGTCAATCAGACCAGCAGCAGCAGCAATAACGATGTGCTGATTACCCAGACCGGCGGCAGCAACCGCGCTACGGCTAACCAGAACGGCGTCTTTCTGATCGGTATCAGTGATAGCAACAAAACGACTATCACGCAGTCGGGCAACAGCAATACCGCTACTACCAACCAAAACGGGCTTAGCTTCGATAATGAAGCCGTGATTAAACAGCTCGGCGCCAACAGTACGGCCCTTATCAACCAGAATACCACCAATGGCAATAGTGGGTTTATTGAGCAGGGAACTGGCGGCACCGGCAACGCAGCGACCATTGAGCAGCGCAATTCATTTACGGGCAATTCGGCCACTATTACCCAGAACCTGACGGCATCGGGCAGTGGAAACGTGGCCGTTGTTACGCAGGGATTTGCTCCGCTGGCCGGTGGCCCCTCAGAAGACAACGTAGCCACCCTAAGCCAGGAAGGCAGCACCAACCAGGCACGGCTGCTACAACTGCGCAATAACAACACGGCCACGTTTACCCAAACCGGCGATGGTAACATTATCCGGGGATTACCCGGTTCGTCTGATCCGACAACGGCACGGCAGGAAACCACGTCGGGTACCATTGGTAATACAGCAACGATCAATCAGATCGCCAATACCGGATTCAATATTGCCCAGTTGGGGCAGGTGGGAATTGGCAACTCGGTCCTGATTAATCAGTCGGGTAATGCA